>NZ_JBHYIQ010000089.1:42630-43394 GCF_042739895.1 Amycolatopsis sp. NPDC059021 | reverse complement strand
ATGGCGTCGTTCTGGGCGTTGAACGCCGTGAAGGAGGCCTTCACGGCATTTGCCGCGCGGTGGGGCTGGTGTGACGGGTGAAAGCGGGTGCGGTCCGGCGGTCGTGTGCACGCCGCGAACGACGCGTTCGGGACGTTCAACGTCCGGATCGGAGCGTTCGGGACATGCCCCGGCGGCCCACCGTCCGGCGCCGTGGCGCTGAAGGCGTCTTCAGTGCCACGACTCGACCGGCACGCCGACCAGCCCTGCGCGGCCGCCACATCGAGCGGTGTCGTGAACGACGCGTTCGGGACACTGAGCGTCCTTTACGCGTCGTTCGGGACGTGCGCTCGCCGCGAGCCCGCCTAGTCGTCTCACCGGGGAACCGGCCGCGTGCCGAGGGACGCCCTCGGTGCGTTCAGCGCGACAAGGGCGTCCCTCGGTGCGCCCACCGCACCCAGGGCGTCCCTCGGCTCGCGCGGCTCGGCAAACCGTGGGTGCGGCTGGGTAATCGCAGGGTGAAAAGGCCACCCGAAGGGGGTCATCGGGCGACTCGTCCGTGGGGTTCCGGGCGCTCTTCCGGGCCGCCGGTGGTCTGCTGTGATCATGAACAGACCAACGCTCTCCCGCACCGGGCGTGTGCTGTCCGCCCTCGTGCTCTGCTGTCTCGGGGGCCGGGGCGCCCCCCCGACCGCCCCCCCCCCCCCCCCCCCCCCCCCCCCCCCCCCCGCGTAACACGCCCACCACTCCCACGTGGAGATCGAACCCCAAAACACACAACGGCA
>NZ_JBHYIQ010000089.1:20041-42620 GCF_042739895.1 Amycolatopsis sp. NPDC059021 | reverse complement strand
TCTCACGCCTCCTGGTCCGGGCGGGGGGGGGGGCGTTGTGCGTGTTTTGGGTGGGGGGGGGGGCGGGGCGCGCCCCCGCCCCCCCCCGGCCGCCGCGGCGACCACCGCGACCGCCCCGTCCTCGGTGAACCTGGCCAAGAAGGGCAAGGTGAAGGTCGACGCCAAACTCGACAAGGGCAAGGTCAAGAAGGGCGAAAAGGTCAAGCTCACCGGCAAGCTCGGCGTCGAGGCACCGGGCGGGCTGGACGCCATCACCACCGACGAGCCGCTGATCGTTCAGCAGCAGGTCAGCGCGGGAGCGTGGATCGACATCGCGACGTCGTCCTGCCGTCCCAACGGCGGCTTCAGCCTGAGCCTGAGCTTCAACGTCAGCGCGTCGCTCTCGCTGCGGGTCTACCACCCCGAGACGACCATCTACGCGAGCGCGTACTCCAGCGTGTTCGCGCTCGTGGTGATCTAGCTCAGGAACGCGAGAACGCGGTACGCATCCATTGCACCGCAAGGCAGATCGTCGCGATCCAGGCGACGATCATGCCGATCCCCGGTCCCCCACCGGTCGCGCCGCTGGCGTGCGAGGACTGCTGCGACCAGATGGCCAGCAGCCCGTCCACCGAGGCGAACCAGCCACCCGCGGCACACACCCAGGACAGCCACCAGCGCCGGGTCGCCAGCGTCAGCGCGGAGGCGAACACCCCGAACGCGGTCGAGGTCGCGGCGAACAGCTGCGGGACACCGCCGCCGTGCCCGACCAGCACCTCCCAGCCGACGACCCCGCCGACCCACGGCAGGATCTGGCCGATCAGCAGCACGAACACGAACAACGAGATGGTGAAGCCGCGACGGCCCAGCTCGACCGTCCGCGCCGCACGCGCACCGACCTGATCGATCTCGGCGGCCAGTTCCTTCATTTCGGCGGACGATTCGCCGTCCTGCTCGGTCATCACAACGCACATCCGCTCGCCGCGGCGGGCTGGGGCGCCGGGGCACCGAAGCCCGGCAGTCCCAGCGTCACGCCGGTGGTTTTCGGCCGTTTCCCGGCCTCGGAGTTGTCCCCCGCCCTGGTCCGCCGGTGGCTGAGCACGTCACCGTCGGCGACCAGGTGATGCGGAGCGCCGTAGGTCACCACGGTCTCCACGACGTCGCCGGGCCGCACCGCGCGGTCGACCGCGGGGCCCGCCGGCGTGAAGTGCACCAGCCTGCCGTCGCGGGCGCGCCCGCTCATCCGGTGGGTCTCGGCGTCCTTGCGCCCCTCGCCCTGTGCCACCAGCAGTTCGACCGTGCGGCCGACCAGCTTGGTGTTCTCCTCCCAGGCGATCGCGTTCTGCAGCTCGACGAGGCGGTCGTAGCGCTCCTGCACTACCTCTTTCGGCAGCTGGTCCGCCATCGTCGCGGCGGGCGTGCCCGGCCGCTTCGAGTACTGGAAGGTGAACGCGCTGGAGAACCGCGACTCGCGCACGACGTCCAAAGTGGCCTGGAAGTCCTCTTCGGTCTCGCCGGGGAAGCCGACGATGATGTCGGTGGTGATGGCGGCGTCGGGCATCGCTTCGCGCACCCGCTCCAGGATCTTCAGGTACCGCGCCGACCGGTAGGAGCGCTTCATCTCGCGCAGCACCCGGTCCGAGCCGGACTGCAGCGGCATGTGCAGCTGGTGGCAGACGTTCGGGGTCTCGGCCATCGCGTCGATCACGTCGTCGGTGAACGCGGCCGGATGCGGCGAGGTGAACCGCACGCGCTCGAGCCCCTCGACGCCGCCGCAGGCCCGCAGCAGCTTGCCGAACGCCAGCCTGTCCCCGAATTCGACGCCGTAGGAGTTGACGTTCTGCCCGAGCAGCGTCACCTCCAGCACGCCCTCGGCGACGAGCGCCTCGACCTCGGCGAGCACCTCACCGGGGCGGCGGTCGCGTTCCTTGCCCCGCAGCGCCGGGACGATGCAGAAGGTGCAGGTGTTGTTGCAGCCCACCGAAACGGACACCCAGCCCGAGTAGGCGGAATCGCGGCGCGCGGGCAGCGTGGAGGGGAAGGTCTCCAGCGCCTCGACGATCTCGACCTCGGCCTTGGCGTTGTGCCGGGCCCGCTCCAGCAACGCCGGCAGCGAGCCGATGTTGTGCGTGCCGAACACGACGTCCACCCACGGGGCGCGTTCGACGATCTCGCCGCGGTCCTTCTGCGCGAGGCAGCCGCCGACGGCGATCTGCAGGTCCGGGTTCGCCGTCTTGCGCGGCCGGAGGTGGCCGAGGGTGCCGTAGAGCTTGTTGTCCGCGTTCTCCCGGACCGCGCAGGTGTTGAACACGATCAGGTCGGGCTCACCGTCGGCGCTCGCGGGCACGTAACCGGCCTCTTCGAGCTGCCCGGCGAGCCGCTCCGAGTCGTGCACGTTCATCTGGCAGCCGAAGGTACGGATCTGGTAAGTACGCGCGCTCATCTCGATGTCGAGGGTACGCGGGGGGCTGGAGGGGGAGTGGGCGTACCCTGGCGAAGCCCCCTGCCCACTCCCCCGACCGGGCGCGGGTGTCCCGCACCACACTGGTCTGGCACGATCCACCCTGTGGTGGCGACGCGACGTAGGCGCACGGTGACGGCGATGGTGACGGCCGTGCTCGCCTGCTGCGCGCTGCTGACCGGCTGCGGACCGGACTTCGACGGGCTGCCCCGGCTGCGCATCGCCGCGGGCAACACCGGCGGCGTCTACGACCAGCTGGCCCAGCCGCTGGCGACGGCGTGGGCGCGCGACCTCGGCATCGAGCGGCCGGAGGTCCAGCAGACCGGCGGTTCGCCGGAGAACGTCGACCGGCTCCTGGCGGGCAAGGCCGACGTCGCGTTCGCGGCCGCGGACGTCGCCGCGGACCGGGCCGCGAAGAACCCGGACCGGCTCTGCACCCTCGCCCGGATCCACGACGACTACCTGCACGTCGTGGTCCGCGCCGATTCGGCGATCCGGTCGGTGGCGGACCTGCGCGGGCACCGGATCGCGGTCGGCTCGCCGGAATCCGGCGTCGCCTACATCGCCAACCGGCTGCTCGAGGTCGCCGGGCTGAGCACCGACAACGTCCGGCAGCTCGGCCTCACCGCCTCCCTCGACGCGCTCGTGCGCGGCGACATCGACGCGTTCTTCTGGTCCGGTGGCCTGCCGACCCCGGCGATCGCCCGGCGGACGCAGACGGCCGGGCTCCGGCTGCTCGACATCGCGGGCCTGCTGCCGCCGATGCACGAACGCAGCGCCGTGTACGGCACCGCGACGATCCCGGCCACCACCTACAACCAGCAGGGCCCGGTGACCACCCTGGTGGTGCCGAACTTCCTGGTGGTGCCCTCGTCGATGTCCGGCGACGTCGCCAAGGCACTCGTCCGCAGCCTGTTCGACGCCCGGTCGCAGCTGGCGGAAGCGAACTCCGCCGCGTTGTCGATCGACGTGCACCCCGGCATCGAGACCGCGCCGCTGCCCCTGCATCCCGGCGCGCTGCGGTACTACCGCGATCTCAAGCCCTGACCGGTTTCCCGCGCCGCTGAACCAAAGGACGTCTTCGGTGCGCTCAGTGCCAATGCCAAGAGCTTGGGGCGAACGGATGCCGGATCACGGCCTGCGTCCACAAAGGACTCCCGCGCTGGTAAGACCACCGTACCCGAACGACCCCGTCACGACCTGCACGAACGCGGCTCACTCACGCCTGGCCGCACCCGTTGAGTTCCTCGGTGGGTGGCAGGAAGCAAGTTGCCGGATTCGAAGATGCCGACAAAGGCAACCAATCGGGCGGTCCGGCCAGCTTACGTCCTTTATGAACGGTACCGGGATCTCAGGCATCACTGCTCAAGATCCTGGCACCGGCGAGCAGTGCGACAAGGGCGTCCCGCAGTGCATCCAACGCGCCCAGGACGTCCCTCGGCTTACGGCACCGGTGACGCCTCACCGGAGTACCGGCTTTCCAGTGACATGAGGAAAAGCATGCTCGCGGCGGGGAAATCTCGGAGCACCGAGGCGACAGGCAGCACGGGGCGGACCGCGAACCCGGCGGTTTCGGCCAGCCGCGCCAGCCGCCGCCCGATCGTCGCGTTGCGCACCATGTGCCCGCACACGAACCGGGTGAACGCGCCCGTGGTCTCCGCGTTGCCGGGATCGGCGACGTGCCCCCAGTCAAGCAGCGATCGGGAAGGTCATCGAGACACGCAGGCCGCCACCCTCGGGCAGGTCCAGCTTCAGCTCGCCGTTCGACAGCGCGACGATCTCGTTCACGATCGCCAGCCCGAGTCCCGATCCGGGGACGTTCTGGTGGGCGCTGCTGCGCCAGAACCGGTCCAGTGCCCGTTCGAGTTCGTCGGGCCGCAGGCCGGGTCCGTGGTCGCGGACGGCGAGCGTGACGCGCTCTCCGTCCCGTCGCACGGAAACCCGGACTTCGGTGCCGGGCGCGGTGAACTTGAGCGCGTTGTCCAGCAGCGCGTCGAGCACGACTTCGACCCCGCGCGGCGGGACGAGGACGCGGAGCGCTTCGCCCGTGCTCTCCGTTTCGAGCCGGACGTCCCTGGCGGCGGCGACCACGGACCAGTCGGCGGCCCGGTCCTCGACGGCCTCGTCGACCACTACCGGGACCAGCTCGCCGCCGGAGGCCTCCGCCCTGGCCATCGACAGCAGCCCGTCCAGGATCTGGTGCAGCCGCCCGGCGTCCACGACGGCGGCCTCCAGATCGGCGGCGGCCGGCTCGTCGTCCACGTGGCCGTCGAGGTTGCCGAGCCGGATCTTCAACGCTGTCAACGGGTTCCGCAGCTGATGCGAGGCGTCGGCGACGAAGGCGCGTTGCGCGGCCAGCGCCTCCGACACACTCGCGGCCATCCGGTCGAACGAGCGGCCGAGCTGCCGCAGTTCCGGCGGGCCGCCGCTTTCCCCGACCGGCGGAGCGTCCCGGCCGCTGACCACAGCGGCGACCAGTTCGCCGGTCGCCTCGTCCAGCCGGTGCACCGGACGCAGGATCCACCGCACGACCGGGATCGCGACCAGCAGGGCCAGGCCGAACGCGAGCGCGCCGCCCGCGACGAGCAGCAGCCACAGCCAGACGACCTTGGTGCGGGCGCGATCGGTGGCCGACACCGTGACGACGGCGCCGCGTACCTCCCCGTCGATGAGGATCGGCTCGGAAAGCACCAGCGGCGCGGCCTTCCACGGGGTCAGCAGGTCGCCGAGCTCGGCCCGCCGCCCGGCGAGCGCGTCGTGGACCGGACCGGAAACGGCGCCGGAATCGGCGGGGCGGCCGCCGAGCGAACTGGCCACGGACTGACCGTCCTGGTTGAACACCAGCACCTGGACGCCGTAGACCTCGGTGTAGCGCCGCAACTGCGGTTCGAGCTGGCTGGGCCGGTTCTCCAGCAGCGGCCGCTGCGCGAGCGAGGCGAACCGCGAGGTGTCGGTCAGCCGGTCGAGGAACAACTCCTGCTGCACGCTGGCCGCGCTGCTCAGCGCCAGCGGGATGCCGAGTCCGAACACGAGCAGCGCGACGAGCGTCAGCACGATGCCCTGCAGCCGGACCCGCATCCGCTCAGCCCCGTCCCGCGCCGAGCCGGTAGCCGACGCCCCGGACGGTCTCGATCAGGGCGGGCCTGCCGAGCTTGGTGCGCAGCGTCGCGACGTGGACGTCGAGGGAGCGGCTCTCCGCGGGACCGCGGTGCCCCCACACCTCGGTCAGCACGTGCTCGCGCGAGCACACCGCGCCGCGGGCCCCGACCACCAGCGCGAGCACCTGGAACTCCTTGCGGGACAAGGCGACCGGCTCCCCGGCCACGAGCACCTCGTGCCGGGCGAGGTCGACGCTGACGTCGCCGAGCTCCACGACGCCGCCAGGGCCGGGCTCGCCGCGACGGCGCCGGACCGCCTCCACACGGGCGAGCAGCTCTTCGACGTCGTAGGGCTTGACCAGGTAGTCGTCGGCGCCGGCGCGGAGGCCCTGGATCCGGTCGTCGACCTCGCCGCGCGCGGACACCACGATCACCGCGACGTCGCTGACGGCGCGGATCCGGCGGCACAGCACCACGCCGTCGACGTCGGGCAGCCCGAGGTCGAGCAGGACGACGTCGACGTCGGCCACCCGATCGAGTACTCCCGCGCCGGAAGCGAGCCGCGTGATCGCCAGCCCGCGCCGGGTCAGCGCCGGCATGAGCGCGCCCGCGACCCGGTCGTCGTCCTCAACGAGCAGCACCCGCACCCGCCGACCTCCCTGCTACTCCGCCCGGTGGTAGCCGGAAACTCTAGTCTGAGGCGTGACGGGCCTACACTCGCGCAGCCGCTCGTCACGCCGATCGGGTGCGGGTGTCCCGCAAGACCCGGACGTGCCCCGTTCCGGGGCCGCGCGGGCCACCCACACGGTCACGCCCAGTGACCAGCCGGTTGTGACCCCGGTAACGCGCCCCCCTGTCCCCGACTAGGCTGAGCAGCGTCGGACGTGGAAGCGCGAGTTCGGGCAACGGCGGCTATCGATACGCACTTGAAACCCTAAGTATTGCTCAAGCCGTCTTTACAAAGCGCCCGGCGGCGGTAGGTTTCCGCCAACGCGTGGTGATCCATGCCGCACTACCGGGACGACGGACTAACTCTGGAGGCCAGATGACCACGGAGGTGGCGACGCCGATGATCAAGGCGGCCGCCGTGAACAAGTACTTCGGCGATCTGCACGTGCTCCGGGAGATCAATCTCGAGGTTCCGCGCGGCCAGGTCGTCGTCGTGCTCGGGCCGTCCGGGTCGGGCAAGTCGACGCTGTGCCGGGCCATCAACCGGCTGGAGCCGATCAACTCCGGCGAGATCGCCGTGGACGGCGTGCCGCTGCCCGCGGAGGGCAAGGCCCTCGCGGCGCTGCGCGCCGACGTCGGCATGGTCTTCCAGTCGTTCAACCTGTTCGCGCACAAGACGATCGTCGAGAACGTCATGCTCGCGCCGGTGAAGGTCCGCAAGACGAACCAGGCCGAAGCACGCAAGACGGCAATGGAACTGCTCGACCGCGTCGGCATCGCCAACCAGGCGGACAAGTACCCGGCGCAGCTTTCGGGCGGTCAGCAGCAGCGGGTGGCGATCGCCCGCGCGCTGGCGATGCGGCCCAAGGTGATGCTGTTCGACGAGCCGACCTCGGCGCTGGACCCGGAAATGGTCCAGGAGGTGCTCGACGTGATGACCGGGCTCGCCAAGGACGGGATGACCATGCTCGTGGTCACCCACGAAATGGGCTTCGCCCGCCGCGCCGCGAACCGCGTGCTCTTCATGGCGGACGGCGAGATCGTCGAGGACACCACCCCGGAAGAGTTCTTCACCAAGCCGAAGAGCGACCGGGCGAAGGACTTCCTCGGCAAGATCCTGACCCACTAGCACCCTGTCGCGGCGCGCTCGTGCCGTGTCGACCAGAGATACAGGAGAGAGTTACATGAGGATCCGCGCCCTCACGGCGGTAGCGCTCGTCGGCGGTCTTGGTCTCACCCTGGCCGCCTGCGGCAAGGAAGGCACGCCCGCCTCGCCGGGCGGCTCCGCCGCGGCGCTGCCGGCCTACACCGTCGCGCAGAACGTCGACGTCGCCGGTTCGCCGGTCTTCGCGAAGATCAAGGCCGCGGGCGCGCTGACCGTCGGCGCCAAGGACGACCAGCCCGGTCTCGGCAGCAAGGACGCCACCACCGGCAAGTTCGCCGGCTTCGACATCGAGATCGCGAAGCTGGTCTCCGCGGGTCTCGGCGTCGACCCGGAGAAGATCACCTTCAAGACGGTCGACTCCGGTGCGCGCGAGCAGGCGATCGCCAACGGCGACGTCAACTACTACGTCGGCACGTACACGATCAGCGACAAGCGCAAGCAGCAGGTCGGCTTCGCGGGCCCGTACTACCAGGCGGGCCAGGATCTGCTGGTGCGCAAGGACGACAGCTCGATCACCGGCCAGGAGACGTTGAAGGGCAAGAAGGTCTGCTCGGTCACCGGGTCCACCCCGATCCAGCGGGTCCGCGACCAGAAGCTCACCGAGCCCGGCGGCAGCATCGTCGAGTTCCAGAAGTACTCGCAGTGCGTGGAGAAGCTGCTGTCCAAGGAGGTCGACGCGGTCACCACCGACGACGCCATCCTCAAGGGCTTCGCCTCGCAGGACCCGGAGAAGCTCAAGGTCGTCGGCAAGACGTTCTCGAAGGAGCCCTACGGCATCGGCCTGAACAAGGACGACAAGGCGCTGCGCGACAAGATCGACGACATCCTCCAGAAGGCCATCGACGACGGCACCTGGAAGAAGATCTACGACGCCACCCTCGGCAAGTCCGGCTCCGCCGCGACCCCGCCCGCCATCGAACGTTACTGATCTCTTTCGCGGCCGGTGGACCTCGCACGGTTCACCGGCCGCACCACGTCCAACGCCCACCACAACCGTCGGTCACAGCAGCGGGGAAGGCTCCATGAACGTCCTGCTCGACAACCTGGATCTCTACGGTCCCTTCTTTCTCACCACCATCGAGCTGTTCGCGCTGGCCGCGGTCGGCAGCCTGATCCTGGGCACGATCCTCGCCATGCTGCGGGTCAGCCCGGTGCCGGTGTTCCGGGGTATGGGCACCACCTACGTCACGGTGGTCCGCAACACGCCGCTGACGCTCGTGTTCGCGTTCTTCGTCTTCGCCTATCCCCTGCTGGAAATCGTCAAGCTGAGCTTCTTCACCGCCGCGGTGGTGGCGCTGACGCTGTACACCTCGGCGTTCATCTGCGAGGTCGTGCGCTCGGGCATCAACACCGTCCCGGTCGGCCAGGCCGAGGCGGGACGCGCGCTGGGGCTGACGTTCGGCCAGATCCTGGGCACGGTGATCCTGCCGCAGGCGCTGCGCTCGGTGGTGCCGCCGCTGATCAGCACCCTGATCGCGTTGTTGAAGAACACCACCATCGCGGCCGGTTTCTCGGTCGCCGAAGCCGGCGCGATCCGGCAGTACCTCTCCGAGCGGGGTGAGAACCAGTTGGTCGGTCTGCTGTGGATCGCGCTCGGGTTCATCATCCTGGTCGCCGTCCTGTCCCTGATCCAGCGGAGCCTGGAGAAGCGCTGGAGCGTGGCGCGATGAGCGAAGCTTGCGAGCGAATCATGGAAATCATGCGCCAAAAGGAATCCAACACTGTCTCGCGGAGCGAGGCGATCGCATGAGTAACGTTCTGTTCGACGTCCCCGGGCCGAAGGCCAGGACACGGCACCGGCTCTACACCGTCATCGGCGTTCTGGTGATCGTGGCGCTGATCGGGTTCGTGGTGTACCGGTTCGCCGACACCGGCCAGTTCGACGGCCGCAAGTGGGAGTGGCTGGAGTACACGAAGGTCCAGGAGGATCTGCTCACCGCCGTTGGCTGGACGCTGAAGGCGTTCGCGCTGGCCGCTGTGCTCGCGATCGTGTTCGGCGCGGTGTTCGCCGCCGGGCGGCTGTCCGACCACGCCTGGATCCGCGGGATCTGTACCTTCGTGGTCGAGTTCTTCCGCGCGATCCCGGCGCTGATCCTGATGTTCCTGTTCTACTACGGGCTTCCGGTGCTCGGCGTGCCGATGACGCCGTTCCTCGGTGTCGTGCTCGGCCTGACGCTGTACAACGGATCCGTGCTCGCCGAGGTGTTCCGCGCGGGCATCCAGTCGCTCCCGAAGGGACAGAGCGAAGCCGCGTACGCGCTGGGCATGCGCAAGACCCAGGTGATGTTCACCGTCCTGCTGCCGCAGGCGCTGCGCGCGATGCTGCCGACAATCATCAGCCAGCTGGTGGTGCTGCTCAAGGACACCGCGCTGGGCTTCATCATCACGTTCCAGGAACTGCTGTACTACGCGCGCTATATCGGCACGCAGGGCGAGTTCGGCCGCCCGATCGTGCCGGCGACGATCGTCGCGACCGTCATCTACGTCGCGATGTGCCTGCTGCTGACCGCGCTCGCCACGTACCTGGAGCGGCGCAACCGGCGCAGCAAGAAGCACATCGAGACGGACAACAAGGCCGAGCAGGTCGTCCTCACCAATGACGCGGGTACCGTCTGACCCTCGCGCTCTCCTGGTGCCCCGTTGCCTCCGGCAGCGGGGCATCAGTGTTTTTCCCACTGCCCGGACGGGCCGATCCGCCACTCGCACCTGTCGCCGCGCGGACCGGATCGCTAGCGTCGGAGCCGGATCCCACGCGGGAGGAGCGGCCGGATGCCGGACCAGTACGACGTCCTCAACGCGCGTTACGAAGAAGTCAAACGCATCCCGATCGGACTCGCCGAAACGGCCACCGTGCTCGCCGCGGTGCCCGATCCCGCCGGGAAGTCGATGCTCGACATCGGCTGTGGGACGGGGTTCTATCCCCGGTTGTTCCGCCGGTCGGGGGCGAGCCGCGTGGTCGGGGTCGACGCGTCGCGGGAGATGATCGCGCACGCGCAGCGTCTGGAAGAGCGGGACCCGTTCGGGATCTCGTACGAAGTGCACGACGCGCTGGCGCTGCCGGTGATCGGCGCGTTCGACATCGTCACCTCGGTCTGGCTGCTCGGCTACGCGGCGAGCGAAGCGGAGCTCGACACCATGCTCGCCAGGATGACCGCGAACCTGCGTCCCGACGGGACACTCGTGGTGCTGTTCCCCAACCCCGAAGCAGACTGGGAAACCCTCGCGGAGTACGCGCGGTACGGCCTGCACGTCGTCGCCCACGGCGAGTCGAACGGCCGGACCCGGACCACCGTGCACGTCGACACCGATCCGCCGTTCGAGTTCGAATCCTTCTTCTGGCCGCCCGGTGTGGTCGAAGCCGCGCTCGGCCGGGCGGGGCTGACCGGCCTGCGGCGACAGCCCGTGACGGTGCCGCCCGCCGCCGCGGCCGAGCGCGGCGAACAGTTCTGGCGGACAGTGCGGGAAATGCCGACCTTCGCCGTCTACCGCGGGGTCCGGGGCTAGAACCGGAGGTGCTGGCCGAGAAAGAAGGCCGCGCGATCCAGCGCCTGGTCCGCCTCGTCCAGCACACCGGTGAAGGACTGGAACACGTGAGGCACGTCGGCGACGACGTCGAGGATCACGTCCACCCCAGCCTCGCGGGCGCGCGCGGCCAGGCGCGTGGAGTCGTCCAGGATCATCTCGTTCGTCCCCACCTGCAGTAGCAGGGGCGGGAAGCCGGTGAGGTCGGCGAACACCGCCGGGCTGAGCAAAGGATGGCGCGGGTCCTGGCCCGCGAGGTACATCGCCCCGGTGTGCGCCATGCCTTCCCTGGTGAGCAACGGGTCGGCGTCCGCCTTGGTTTCCATGCTCTCGCCGGTCCTGGTCTGGTCCAGGCCCGGGGAGAACGCCACGATCGCGGCGGGCAGGGGCAGCCCGGCGTCCCGCGCGGCGAGGCAGGTGGAGACGCACAGGCCGCCCCCGGCGGAGTCACCGGCGAACGCGATGGCCGCGGGATCCACGCCGCCGTCGAGCAGGGCGCGGTAGGCGTTCAGGCAGTCGTCGACCGCGGCCGGGAACGGATGCTCGGGCGCCAGCCGGTAGTCCACCGAGAACGCCGTGTACCCGGACCGGACCACCAGGCTCCCCGTCAGCGACATCGCCGTGTCGGGCGAGCCGTACACGAAACCGCCGCCGTGGAAGTACAGGATGGTCCCGGCCGCGCCCTCGGCGGGCGGTTCGACGCGCACCGCGGGCCGGTCGCCGAGCGTCGTGGCGGTGACCCGGATCCCCTCCGGGACGGCCATCCCCGCCATCAGCGCCCGAAACCCGGCGCGGATCTCCTCCACCGAGCGCGGACCTTCCGGCCGGGGCTGCCGCAGCATCGCGTCGATCTTCGCCCGCTGTTCCCTGCTCATTCCCGCTCCTCCCGAAGTATATTCCGGTACAGTATATGCCATGGCATCTAAATCCGGCGACGAGCGCACCGGCCTCCCCGGTTTCTTCGCCGACCTCGTGCGCTGCGAAACGCGGCTCTACAACGACCTCAACGACCGCCTTCGCGCCCGGCACGGGATCGTCACCTCGCAGTTCGAGTTCCTGCGTTACCTCCGTGACCACCCGGGCTGCCGGGTGGCCGACGTGGCGGGCGAGTTCGCCGTCGGGATCGGCGCGACCAGCAAGGGGATCGACCGACTGGAGAAGCAGGGGTGGGCCGCCCGGCAGCCGAATCCGGCGGACCGCCGGTCCTCGCTGCTCGCACTGACCGGCGAGGGCGCGAAGCTGACCGACGCGGCGGAGCGCACCTTCACCGCGCGGCTGACCGAACTGCTCGGGGACGTCCCGGGCCCGGCCGTGGCAGAGGTGTTCTCGCGACTGCGTGCCGCGCTGGAACGCGACCGGATCGGTATGCCGACAGGCTGACTCCCTACGCCGCGTCGTCGTCCCCGCGAAGGCGCAGGACGACGGAGACCGTCACGATCAGCGCCAGCGCGAGGGTGAGCGCGGCCCAGGTCGCGACGTGCAGCTGGAGCAGTCCGCCGGCGAAGGCGCCGAGCAGGATGGCGCCGATGACCGTCAGCTTCCGGCCGGGCCGGGATCCCTTGCCACCGGCCGGTTTCGCGTCGGCGGCGAGCGCGGTGACGGTCCGGGTGAACACCGTCGTCTGCAGATCGGCCAGCCCGATCTCCCGTGCCGCCGCGTTCTGCAGTCCCATCGCGAACCCGAGCAGCACGATGAGTACCTCGGCGACGGGACGGCCGGAGTTGCCGAAGATCGCCGAGACCACCACGGCCAGCGTCACCGGGACGGCCTGGAGCATCGTGGCCCGCCGCAGCAGCACCCGGCCGTGTGCCCGCCGCGAAAGCCGTCCGCCGGTGAACGCGCCGACGAGGAACGCCGCGATCGCCGTGAGCGAGGGCAGGATCGAATGGCCGATCTGCCCGGCCGCGGCGAAGCCGAAGAACACGAGGTTCCCGGTCATGTTCGCGACGAAGACGTCACCGAGGCCGAGAAAACTGACCGCGTCGACGACGCCGCTCACCACGGTCAGGGCCAGCAGCAGGACGACGAGGTCACGGGGCTCGGCGGGCTCTTCGGCTTCGGCGGGGTTCGTTCCTGGCACCCGTGCAGTACAACATCATCCGGCGCCGATCTCCCGCCGGGCGGTGTGCACCGTTCACTTGTCCCGGCGGAAGAGCTTGTTGCCCAGCCACACGATCGGATCGTATTTGCGGTCGGCCACGCGTTCCTTCATCGGGATGAGCGCGTTGTCGGTGATGTGGATGCCTTCCGGGCACACGTCACTGCAGCACTTGGTGATGTTGCAGTAACCGAGCCCGTGCTCCTCCTGCGCCGCGTCCCGCCGGTCGGCGACGTCGAGCGGATGCATCTCCAGCTCCGCGATCCGCATCAGGTACCGGGGCCCGGCGAAGGCCTCCTTGTTCTCCTCATGATCCCGCACCACGTGGCAGGTGTTCTGGCAGAGGAAGCACTCGATGCACTTGCGGAACTCCTGCGAACGCTCGACGTCGACCTGCTTCATCCGGTACTCCCCCGGCTTCAGGTCGGCGGGCGGCGTGAACGACGGGATCTCGCGGGCCTTGGTGTAGTTGAACGACACGTCGGTCACCAGGTCCCGGATCACCGGGAACGTCCGCATCGGCGTCACCGTGATCACCTCGTCCTCGGTGAACGTCGACATCCGCGTCATGCACAGCAGCCGCGGTTTGCCGTTGATCTCCGCCGAGCACGAACCGCATTTGCCCGCCTTGCAGTTCCAGCGCACCGCGAGGTCGGAGGCCTGGGTGGCCTGCAGGCGGTGGATGATGTCGAGGACGACCTCGCCCTCGTTCACCTCCACGGTGAAGTCCTGCAGTTCCCCACCGTCCGCGTCGCCACGCCAGACCCGGAAGCTCGCCTTGTAGCTCACGCCTGCCTCCCGGGGTGCTCTTGGAGTTCCTCGTCGGTGTAGTACTTCCCGAGCTCGCCGAACTCGAACAGTTCCAGCAGGTCCTGGCGCAACGGCAGCTGCGGCTGCACGACGACCTCGACGTCGGGCACCACCGGATTCTCCCCCGGCACCGCGGAACAGACCAGGAGCTTGTTGCGCCACTGCGGATCCATACCCGGATGGTCGTCGCGGGTGTGGCCGCCGCGGCTTTCGGTGCGCAACAGCGCGGCCCGCGCGACGCATTCGCTGACCAGCAGCATGTTCCGCAGGTCGACGGCCAGATGCCAGCCGGGGTTGAACTGCCGGTGCCCCTCGACGGTGACCCGGCCGATGCGCTGGCGGATCTCGGCGAGCTTGGCCAGCGCCTGCTCGATCTCCCCCGCCTTGCGGATGATCCCGACCAGGTCGTTCATCGACTGCTGCAGCTCGGTGTGCAGGCTGTACGGGTTCTCCATCTGCCCTTCGGCGGGCGGGTCGAACGGGGCCAGCGCCGTCTTCGCCGCTTCGTCCACATCGGACTGTTTCACCGCTGGCCGCGCGGCCAGCCCGTCCACATAGGACGCGGCGCCGAGTCCGGCCCGGCGCCCGAACACCAGCAGATCCGACAGCGAGTTGCCGCCGAGCCGGTTCGAACCGTGCATCCCGCCCGAGCATTCGCCCGCCGCGAAAAGCCCCGGCACGCTCGCCGCCGCGGTGTCCGGGTCGACCTCGATCCCGCCCATCACGTAGTGGCAGGTCGGCCCGACCTCCATCGCCTCCTTGGTGATGTCGACGTCGGCGAGTTCCTTGAACTGGTGGTACATCGACGGCAGCCGCTTGCGGATCTCCTCGGCGGGCAGCCTGCTCGCGATGTCGAGGAACACGCCGCCGTGCGGGGAACCGCGGTCCGCCTTGACCTCGGAGTTGATCGCGCGGGCGACCTCGTCGCGGGGCAGCAGGTCCGGGGTGCGGCGGTTGTTGTCCGCGTCGGTGTACCAGCGGTCGGCTTCCTCCTCGCTGTCCGCGTACTGGCCCTTGAACACCTCGGGCACGTACTCGAACATGAACCGCTTGCCCTCGGAGTTCTTGAGCACGCCGCCGTCGCCGCGCACGCCCTCGGTGACGAGGATGCCCTTCACGCTCGGCGGCCAGACCATCCCGGTGGGGTGGAACTGGACGAACTCCATGTTGATCAGCTTCGCGCCCGCGCGCAGCGCCAGCGCGTGCCCGTCGCCGGTGTACTCCCAGGAATTCGACGTCACCTTGAAGGACTTGCCGATCCCGCCGGTCGCGAGCACCACCGCCGGCGCCTCGAACAGGATGAACCGGCCGCTCTCGCGCCAGTAGCCGAACGCCCCGGCGATCCTGCCGTCGTCGGTCAGCAGTTCGGTGACGGTGCATTCGGCGAAGACCTTGATCCGCGCCTCGTAGTCGCCGTGCTCCTTGAAATCCTCCTGTTGCAGCGAAACGATCTTCTGCTGCATCGTGCGGATCAGCTCGAGCCCGGTGCGGTCGCCGACGTGCGCGAGCCGCGGGTAGGTGTGCCCGCCGAAGTTGCGCTGGCTGATCCGCCCGTCCGCGGTGCGGTCGAACAGCGCGCCGTAGGTCTCCAGCTCCCAGACCCGGTCCGGTGCCTCCTTGGCGTGCAGCTCGGCCATCCGCCAGTTGTTGAGGAACTTCCCGCCACGCATGGTGTCGCGGAAGTGGACCTGCCAGTTGTCGTTGGGGTTCGCGTTGCCCATCGACGCCGCGCAGCCGCCCTCGGCCATCACGGTGTGCGCCTTGCCGAACAGGGATTTGCACACCACCGCGACGCTGAAACCCCGCTCCCGCGCTTCGATCACCGCGCGCAGACCGGCGCCACCGGCACCGATCACCACCACGTCGTAGCTGTGCCGTTCGACCTCGGTCATGTAAGTGAGCCACCTCGGGGGACTGGACGCCGTTGTCTTGTCTGGGGATTCTTCCGCGTCAGTTGACGAAACGCAGGTCGGCGATCGCGCCGCTCGCCACGAGCATCACGTAGAAGTCGGTCAGCACGAGCGTGCCGAGCGTCGTCCACGCGAGCGTCATGTGGCGCGTGTTCAGCTTCGTCACCTGGGTCCAGATCCAGTACCGGACCGGATGCCGGGAGAAGTGCTTCAGCCGCCCGCCGGTGACGTGTCTGCACGAATGGCAGGACAGCGTGTACGCCCACAGCAGGATCACGTTGCCGAGCAGGATGATGTTGCCGAGACCGAAACCGAACCCGCCGGTCTTCCCGTGGAAGGCCGTGATCGCGTCGTAGGTGTTGACCAGCGAGACGATCACCGCGACGTAGAAGAAGTAGCGGTGCACGTTCTGGATGATCAGCGGCAGCCGCGTCTCGCCGGTGTATTTGGCGTGCGGCTCCGCCACCGCGCAGGCGGGCGGGGAGAACCACACCGAGCGGTAGTAGGCCTTGCGGTAGTAGTAGCAGGTGAGCCGGAAGCCGAGCAGGAACGGCAGTACGAGGAAGCCGAGCGGGATCCAGCCCGGCAGTTCCCCGAACCAGTGGCCGAAATGGCTCGACCCCTCCACGCACGACGTCGAGACGCACGGCGAGTAGAAGGGCGTCAGGTAGTGGTACTCCGGCACCCAGTACGCCGTGCGCACGAACGCGCGGACCGTCGCGTAGACGATGAAGGTGGCCAGCCCCAGCACGGTGAGCAGGGGCGAGAGCCACCACCGGTCGGTGCGCAGCGTCCTGTCGGCGATCGAGGCGCGCGAGGACGAGCGGACACCGACGCCGTCACGGGCGGGGGCGCTCACCGCTGGTCGCGCTTGTAGCCACCGACGCCTTCGTCGTCGGCGCCGTGCCACAGCGCCGGATCGTAGGGCGTATCGGGAACGGGGACGCGTTCGACGGGTTTCGCCTGTGCGGGCACGGGAACCTGGGCGCCGTCGAGGTCCGCGCTGTCGATGTCGAGCCGTTCGACGTCGTTGGCCAGGCGGCGGACCGCCGAAGCGTCGCCGTAACGGGAGCGCAGCGCGCCGACGCACTGCCGCAACTGACCGATCGTTCGCCGGAGTTCGGCGAGCTCTGTGGTGGACATCGGTAGCCTCCCGGGTTCGGTGGGCCGACAGAGCCGGAGGCGATCAACTCGCCATCACCCGACTCTGCCGCGTGTTGTGCAGTGTGACAAGTAGCACACTAGCCAAACAGGACGTGATCGGGGTCACGCCTGGCGTTCTTCTGTATCGATTTTGATCCGGCGTTCCTCCCGGGGTACTGTGGCCACTGTCACGACCCAGAGGCGCCAGCGCTGCCGTCCCGCGGACCACGTCCACCACCAGTGATCCGGAGCCGGACATGAGCTCTCCCCGCCGTCCCCTCAACGACACCGTCGCCGAAGTCACCCGGCGCATCGCCGGGCGCAGCGCGGCGACCCGCTCCGCCTATCTCGACCGGATGGCCGCTGCCCACCAGGAGGGGCCGGTGCGCCGCGGCCTCGCGTGCAGCAACCTCGCGCACGGCTTCGCCGCGATGGACGGTGTCGACAAGGAGGCATTGCGCGCGGCGCGGGCGCCCGGCGTGGCGATCGTGTCCTCCTACAACGACCTGCTCTCGGCGCACCAGCCGCTGCAGGACTACCCGGCCTGGCTGAAGAAGTCGGTGCGGCGCGCGGGCGGCGTCGCCCAGTTCGCCGGCGGCGTGCCCGCGATGTGCGACGGGATCACCCAGGGCCGCGCCGGGATGGAGCTGTCGCTGTTCAGCCGCGAGGTGATCGCGATGGCGACGGCGATCGCGCTCTCGCACGACATGTTCGACGCGGCGCTGCTGCTCGGCGTGTGCGACAAGATCGTGCCGGGCCTGCTGGCGGGCGCGCTGGCGTTCGGCCATCTCCCGGCGGTGCTCGTGCCCGCCGGGCCGATGAACTCCGGGCTGCCCAACAAGGAAAAGGCCCGCGTACGCCAGCTCTACGCCGAAGGCCGCGCGACGCGTGAAGATCTGCTCGACGCCGAAGCCGCGTCGTACCACTCGGCGGGTACCTGCACCTTCTACGGCACCGCGAACTCGAACCAGATGGTCGTCGAGGTGATGGGCCTGCACCTGCCCGGTGCGAGCTTCGTGCAGCCGAACACGCCGCTCCGGCAAGCGCTTACCGAAGAGGCCGGACGCCGCGTCGTCGCCTTGTCGCGCGGTGCGTCGTACACGCCGATTTCCCGGGTGCTGGACGAAAAGGCGTTCGTCAATGGCCTGATCGCGCTGCTGGCCACCGGCGGTTCGACCAACCACACCCTGCACCTGGTCTCGGTGGCCGCGGCCGCGGGGATCCAGCTCACCTGGGACGACTTCGCCGACCTGTCCGCGGTGGTCCCGCTGCTGGCGCGGGTGTATCCGAACGGCAGCGCGGACATCAACCACTTCCACGCCGCCGGCGGGATCCAGTTCCTCGTCGGCACGCTGCTCGACGCCGGGCTGCTGCACGAAGACGTGCACACCGTCGCCGGGTTCGGGCTGCACCGCTACCGGCAGGAGCCGATCCTTTCCGACGGCGAACTGGTGTGGCGCGACGTGCCGACGCGCAGTCTCGACGAGGAGGTGCTGCGCCCGGCCTGGCGTCCCTTCGCCGCCGACGGCGGGCTGCGGATGGTCGAGGGCAATCTCGGGCGGGCGGTGATCAAGGTGTCCGCGGTGGCGCCCGAGCACCGGATCGTCCAGGCCCCGGCGCGGGTGTTCACCGACCAGGCGGCGTTAAAGACCGCGTTCGAAGCGGGCGAACTGGATCGCGACGTCGTCGTCGTGATCCGGCAGCAGGGACCGCGGGCGAACGGGATGCCGGAACTGCACGGGCTCACTCCCGCGCTCGGGGTACTGATGGATCGCGGGTACCAGGTCGCGCTGCTCACCGACGGGCGGATGTCGGGAGCGTCGGGGAAAATCCCGGCGGCGATCCAGGTGACGCCGGAAGCGGCGGCGGGCGGGCCGATCGCCCGCATCGCCGACGGCGACGTCGTCCGGCTCGACGCCCGTGCGGGAACGCTGGACGTGCTGGTGGCCGAGGACGAGTTCGCGGCACGGGACCTGGTCGACGCGCCGCCGTCGGAGGCGTCGTGGGTGGGCACCGGCCGGGAGCTGTTCGGCGCGCTGCGCCGCGCCGTCGGCCCCGCCGACCAGGGCGCGAGTGTGTTCGGGCCGCTCACCCCGGAGCACTTCGGCATGCCGTCCCCCGCCGGTGTCCCGTCGTAGCGTCCCGGGATCGGCGACGAGGCAAGATAGGCGGCGCGTCCCTGTCCTGGACGCGCCCGAGAACGCGAAAGTGGAGGTTGGTCACGTGACCACCGGTGCGGACCTGCTCGACCTGTCCCCCGTGATGCCCGTCGTGGTGATCGACGACGTCTCGGACGCCGTGCCCACCGCGCGGGCGTTGCTGGCGGGCGGGATCGGGGTGATCGAGCTGACCCTGCGCACCCCGGTGGCGCTCGCCGCGATCGAACGTGTCGCGGCCGAGGTGCCGGAGATCGTCATCGGCGCGGGCACGGTCACTTCGCCGGCGCAGGCGAAGGAAGCCGCCGACGCGGGCGCGAAATTCCTCGTCACCCCGGGCACCACCGACGCGGTGCTGGAGGCCGCCTTCGCGACCGGGCTGCCGTTCCTGCCCGGGGCGAGCACGGTGTCCGAGGCGATGCGGCTGGCCGAACGCGGGCTGACCGCGCTGAAGTTCTTCCCCGCGGAGGCCAGCGGCGGTGTCGCGTACCTGAAGTCGATCGCCGGCCCGCTGCCCGGACTGCGGTTCTGCCCGACCGGCGGCATCACCGTCGCGACCGCGCCGGACTATCTGGCGCTGCCGAACGTCGGCTGCATCGGCGGCTCGTGGCTCACCCCGAAAAAGTCCTTGGCGGACAAGGATTTCGCGACGGTGGAGCGGCTCGCCGCCGAGGCAGCCACACTCGCCCGCTAGCCAGGTGGGCGTCGCCGCGGGGCATAAGCGTCGAAGGACGCTATCGCGTGCGAGTCACCGACTTCGAGGCATCCCAATGCTGTGAAGGCCTCCTTCACGACGTTCAGCGCCGTGAAGGAGTCCTTCACGGCACAGAGCGCCCCGAACGGACCGTTCGGGGCGTTGCGGGAACGTGCGGCCCTCTGGGGTGCGTGTTGTTCAAGGGCTCGTGGTGACGTGGGGGCTCCGCGCGACGATCAGTGTCGCGAACGGAGCGTACGAGACGTTCACCGTCTCCAACGGCACGTTCAGGACACCGCCGCCGACCGGTGGAGCCAGGGTTAACGTCCGCAAGGGAGCATCCGAGACATAACGACTCGCCGCGCCGCGCGCCCGTCGCGGCGATCCGCTGTGTCCTGGCTCGAACAACCGACCTGCCGGGTACGCGAAACCTGTTCCCGGATCAGCTGCCCTGGCCTATCGGAGTGGCCGGTCAGTCCGGGACGGCGTCGTCGAGCATGCTCGTCTCCGCGCCGTACTCGCGGAGTTCGTCCCGGATCACCGTGTAGGCCAGCCCCTGCGGGTATCCCTTGCGGGCGAGGAACCCGAGGAGCCTGCGGATCGCGGTCTGCTCGTCGACGTTGCCCAGCGAGCCGAGCCGTTTGCGGACCAGTTCCCTGGCGCGTTCCTCCTCGCTTTCCCTGTCGACTCCCTCCGCCGCCTGCGCGGCGATCTCGCCGTCGACGCCCTTGCGCCGGAGCTCTGCCACCAACGCGGTGCGGGAGAGGCCCTGGTTCGCGTGCCGGTTCTTCACCCATGATTCGGCGAATTCGGCGTCGTTGACCAGCCCCGCCCGATCGAGCTTGCCGAGCAGGGTCTCGCTGGTCTCCTCGTCGAACCCCTTGCGCTTCAGCGCCTGCCGGAGTTCCTCCTGGGTCCGGGGACGGGCGGCCAGGAGATCGAAACAGATCTCCTTGGCCTTCTTCCGCCGCTCCTCAGGCGCCAGCTCCATCGGATCCACTTTGGACACCCGACCCACGAAACTCGTTCCTCTCACAACGCCAAACTCAGCCCTGAGGCAGGGTGACTCGGCTCGTCAACGCAACCACCGCCGGGGGTCCAGGGGGCTTGCCTCCTGGCAGGGGTTTGGGGGTTCGACCCCCAAAGGACACAGCGAGGGGACCCGGCGAGCGCTCGCCGCGAGCAGGGTCCGCCCACCCCGAGCGCTCTCCGCGAGCACACCTCGCCTCATCCCCGAACCTCAGAAGTCCACTGGCGCAGGCACCGCTTCGGCTTCGGCGTCGAGCTGCGGGCCGATGCCGAGCTTCTCCTTGATCCGCTTCTCGATCTCGTTGGCGATGTCCGGGTTCTCCCGCAGGAACCGGCGGGCGTTCTCCTTGCCCTGGCCGAGCTGGTCGCCCTCGTAGGTGTACCAGGCGCCGGACTTGCGTACGATGCCCTGGTCGACGCCCATGTCGATGAGCGAGCCTTCGCGGGAGACGCCGACGCCGTAGAGGATGTCGAACTCGGCCTGCTTGAAGGGCGGGGCGACCTTGTTCTTGACGACCTTGACGCGGGTGCGGTTACCGACGGCCTCGCCGCCGTCCTTGAGGGTCTCGATGCGGCGGACGTCGAGCCGGACCGAGGCGTAGAACTTCAGCGCCTTACCACCGGTGGTGGTCTCCGGGGAGCCGAACATGACGCCGACCTTCTCGCGGAGCTGGTTGATGAAGATCGCGGTGGTGCCGGAGTTGGAGAGCGCACCGGTGATCTTCCGCAGCGCCTGGCTCATCAGCCGGGCCTGGAGGCCGACGTGCGAATCGCCCATCTCGCCTTCGATCTCGGCGCGGGGCACGAGCGCGGCCACGGAGTCGATGACCAGGATGTCCAGCGCGCCGGAGCGGATCAGCATGTCCGCGATCTCGAGCGCCTGCTCACCGGTGTCCGGCTGGGAGACGAGCAGCGCGTCGGTGTCCACGCCGAGTGCCTTGGCGTACTCCGGGTCGAGCGCGTGCTCGGCGTCGATGAACGCCGCGATACCGCCGTTGCGCTGGGCGTTCGCCACCGCGTGCAGGGCGACGGTGGTCTTACCGGAGGATTCCGGGCCGTAGATCTCGATGACCCGGCCGCGGGGCAGCCCGCCGATGCCGAGGGCGACGTCGAGGGCGATCGCACCGGTGGGGATCACGGCGATGGGCGGACGGGTGTCCTCGCCGAGGCGCATGACGGAGCCCTTGCCGTACTGCTTGTCGATCTGCGCAAGGGCAAGCTCGAGCGCCTTGTCCTTGTCGGGTGCTGCTGGTGCCATGAAGTCCACCTCGCTGGTTGGAGCCTGTGGGGCTGTTCGGTTCTGCTGTCGGGTCCGACACTACGAGCGGGGACCGACAATTCCCGGCGCGGCGCCCGATCTGTGGATCGCTGGCCCCGTTGTGGACAACACCCTAGACGAACACGTGTTCGAGGTCGGCAGCGACACACCCTTCGGCTGGGATTTTTCGCCCGCTTCGGGGCGCCGGGCCGGATAGCCGCAGGTCAGTCCCGTCTCAGCGCCGCTCGGGCGGGACGTCGAAGGCCGCGCAGACCTCCCGCCAGATCTCCTTGGCCGGGGTCCCCGCGGCCAGCGCCTGTTCGACGGTCCGGCCGCCGAGCCCGCTGAACACGTGGTCCTTGGACAGGATCTCGGCGCGGCCCGACCCGAACTCCTCGGCCATCAGCCGCCGGAAAACCGTGATACGCATCGGCTCGATCCTAGGCGCAGCCCCGGTACCTCCCCGGAGCGCCCCAACGAGATTTTCTCGGTAGGTGCGGGGTGCGGCTTTGCTGGTGGGCGCTTCCCAGCGCGGTGAAGGCCTCCTTCACGGCGTTGAGCGCTGTGAAGGTGTCCTTCACGGCATG
>NZ_JBHYIQ010000089.1:0-20031 GCF_042739895.1 Amycolatopsis sp. NPDC059021 | reverse complement strand
CGTCGCACCACCCGCGGGTGGGGGGGGGCCGGTGGGGTTGCGCCCAAGGTCCGTGGGGCTTGTCAAAGCGGCTCACACCTGGTCATCCGCAACATCGGACGATGTCGCCGGCGTAGGCCTACTCGCCGGGCTGGACGCTCTTCTCGAAGTAGTCGGCCAGCGTGCCGGGGGTGACGGCCGCGCCCTGGTCGGAGTTGAGCTGGTAGATGAACCCGGCCAGCGGCCGGTCGCCCACCGAGAACACCAGCACCGCCGACGCCTTCCCAGCGGCCGAGGAGTACCGGCCCTTGAGCCCGTTGCCCGCCCACTCCGCTTCGGTCCGGTCCCCGCCCGCCGAGGCCAGCAGCTGATCGGTGTACTGCTTGAGCTTGTCCGCCGAGTCGCTCTGCACGTACGTCACCTGGGTGCCCGCGCGGCCCGGCGCCGAGCAGGTCGCCGACGCGCCGAGGCTCTGCGCGGGCGCGGCGGGGCCGTTGCCCATGCCGGGTTTGCAGTCGCCGGTGTCGGCGATCTTCCCGGCGAGCTGGCGCATGCAGCCGGTGAGACCGTTGGCCTCGGCCTGGCCGGGCGTCTTGCACTGGTCCGCGGTGTAGGTGGCCGAAGACGACGAGCCGAGGAAGTACACCAGCCCGCCCGCGAGGAGCACGACCACCGCCGCGATCGCGATGCCGATCGTCAGTTTCTTCTTGTTCGCGGCCTTGCCGCCTTCGTCCTTGCCCGCCGGCGAGTACGTCGGGAAGTTCGATGGCGGGGGCTGCGGAGGCTGCTGCTGGGGCCCGCTGGGCGGGAAGTTCGACGGCGCGTACCCGCCCGTCTGGCCGGGGCCCGGGTACCTCTGTGCGGGCGGCGGCGCGTACGGGCCGCTCGGCGGAGCCATCTGGGGCGCCCCGTTCGCGACCTGGCCGTCGACGTTCTGGGTACGCATGGACAGCCCGTCTCGGGCGACGTGCTGGGCGCCCAGCGCCACCGCGGTCTCCGGCTGGTCGAGGCTGCCGGGGACGACGCCGAGCTTCTCCGCGATCATCGAGCCCACCAGCGGCAGCCTGCTCGACCCGCCGACCAGGTAGATCCCGGCGAGCCGGTCCGGGGACAGCCCGGACGAACGCAGCGTCCGCGCCATCAGCTCGACGCTGCGCAGCATCGCCGGGCGCACCAGGCCTTCCAGCTCGCCGCGGGTGACCAGGACGTCGTGGAACGGCTCCGGCATCGGGACCTCGGTCTGCGGATGCCGCGACAACGCCTCCTTCGCCGCCTTGACGTCCTCCTGCAGCGCGCGGCGGGTCCGGCGGTCGGCGGTGGACTCCGGGCGCAGCAGCCGCTGCCAGCGCTGGGGGTCCGAATGCGACACCTCGCGTCCGACGTGGACCATCAGCGCCTGGTCGACGTCGAGACCGCCGAGGTCGGGGAGGCCGTCCTCGGCGAGCACGGTGTACCCCGTCTGCGTGGCGCCCACGACCGCGACGTCGAACGTGCCCGCGCCGAGGTCGTACACGGCGAGCGCCTGGCCGGGCGCCAGCGCCTTGCCGGGGAACGACGCGAAGTGCGCGGCGGCGGCGACGGGTTCGGGCACCAGCAGCACGTTGCCGGCGATCCCGGCGAGGCGGGCCGCGGACAGCAGGACGTTGCGCCGCACCGGGCCCCACTGCGCGGGGTGGGTCAGCCGGACCTCGTCGGGCTGCTCGCCGCCGAGCTGCCGCGTGGTCTCCTCCAGCACGCGCCGCAGGATCGCGGCCAGCGCCTCGTTGACCGGCACGACGTCGGTGCCGAGCAGCAGCGTCTGCTCGTCGATGCGCCGCTTGGGGTTGGGCTCGAACCGGGTCGGGTCGAGCCGGGCGCGGCGCTCGGCGTCGCGGCCGACCATGATCGTGCCCTCTTCGGTGGCGAACACCGCCGACGGCATGTTCGCCGAGCCGTCCACCTCGACGACCCTCGGCGGCATGCCGTGCGCCGACAGCACGGCGACGGTGTTGGACGTCCCGAGGTCCACCGACAGGATCCGCACGCTCACTCCCCTTACACCAGGCCAGCACCCGTCCCAGTACGACCGGAACACCGGTCGCGGGCGCTGGCCGTGATGCTCCCATGGGGACGGTCACCGTGCGTGCGGACCCGGCAAACTCGCCGCCGCCTTGACGTACAGGTCACCCTCGGCGCAGGATGTCTGCGCAGTTCGCTCACTCAAGTTGCGCGAACTGCGCAACTCAGTGCCGAGGAGACCGGGAGCCGCCGTGCCGAAACTGCTCGTCCTCGGCGACGATCTGACCGGTAGCAACGCCACCGGAGCGTTGTACGCGCGCTTCGGTCTCCGCGCGGTTTCGGTGAGCGCGCCGCTCACGCCGTCGTCGCCGTGTTTGCGCCAGGACAGCGGGATCGACGCGCTGGTGGTCAACCTCGGCACCCGGCACGCCGACCCCGAACAGGCCAAGGCCGCCGTGCGCGCCGCGATCGAGCTGGCCGGGCCGGTGGAACTGACCGTCAAACGCGTCGACACCACCTTGCGCGGCAACGTCGGCGCCGAGACCGAGGCCGTCCTCGACTCGGCTCCGGCCGCCCGCGCGCTGGTCGTGCCCGCCTTCCCCGACGCGGGCCGGGTCACCCTCGGCGGTCTGCACCTCGTCGACGGCAAGCCCCTCGCGGAAAGCCCGGCGGCCCGTGATCCGCTGACGCCGGTGCGTTCCTCCCGGATCCGCACCCTGCTCGGCCCGGCGGGCGGCCGCACGATCACCGAGCTTTCGCTGGACGTCGTCGAGTCCGGAGTGGACGGTGTCGTCGGCGCGTTGCGGGAAGCGGGCGAGATCGTCGTGTGCGACGCGACCACGAACCGGCATCTGACCGCGATCGCGCAGGCGGCCGCGCGGCTGACCGCCGAGGACGGCACCCGGTGGATTTCGGTCGATTCCGGTCCGTTCGGCGTCCGGCTCGCCTCGGCGCTGGGCCTGGCGCCCGGACGCGGCGAGGTCGCGCCGGTGCTCGCCGTGGTCGGCAGCATCACCGCGCAGACGCGGGACCAGCTGGCCGAGACCGAGCAGGTGCTGGACGCGCGCTACGTCGACGTGTCCCCTGACCAGCCCGATCCCGCGGAGATCGTCGAAGGCGTCGGAAAGCTGCTCGCCGCCGGGCACCGCGTCGTCGGCATCCGCGCGGTGCCGCCCGCCCCCGGCGTCCCGGCGGATCCGGCGGTCGCGGCCTGGCTCCCGGCCGCGCTGGCCAAGGCGGCCCTGCTGGCGCTGACGCGGTACCGCATCGGCGCGCTGTACGCCTCCGGCGGGGACATCGCCGTCGAAGTCACCAAGGCGCTCGGCGCGGACGGCTTCGAGATCGACACCGAGGTCCTCCCGCTCGCCGTCGCCGGGCGGCTGGTCGGCGGCGCGTTCGACGGGCTCCCGTTCGCCACCAAGGGCGGTCTGATCGGCGACGCCGCCGCGGCCGTGCAGTGCCTCGAACACCTCAACTACGTCCTGGCAACCCATCCCGGAAGGAAGAACCCTTGAGCGAGAAACCCATCCTGGCCGTCACCCTCGGCGACCCGGCGGGCATCGGGCCGGAGATCACCGCCCGCACGCTGGCCGAACCGGAGTCCGGACAGCTCGCGCGTGGTCTCGCCGTCGGCGACGCTCCGGTGCTGCGCCGCGCGGTCTCCCTGCTGGGGTTGGATGTCGAGGTCAATCCGGTGTCCACTGTGGAGGAAGCGCGGTTCGAACCCGGCGTCATCGACGTCCTCGACCTCGGCATCGTGACCGAGGACCTGCCGTGGGGCGAGGTGAACGCGACGGCGGGTGCCTCGGCCGTCGCCGCGATCGAGGCCGCGACGAAAGCCGCGCTGAACGGCGAGGTCGCGGCGGTCGTGACGTCGCCGATCAACAAGGAGGCCATCTGGGCCGCCGGGTCGAAGCACCTGGGACACACCGAGATGCTCGGCGAACTGACCGGGTCGACCAGGTTCAACACGATGTTCTGGGTCGCCGGGCTGAAGATCTTCTTCGCCACCAGGCATCTCTCCCTGCGCGAAGCGATCGAGAAGATCACCAAGGACAACATCGAGCACGCGATCCGCGAGGCGTACACGGCACTGGAGGTCTTCGGCGCCGAGAAGCCGACGCTCGCCGTCGCGGCGCTGAACCCGCACGGCGGCGAGAACGGGAAGTTCGGCGACGAGGAGATCGTCGCGATCGCCCCGGCCGTCGAGGCGGCACGGGCCGGCGGGCTCGACGTCGTCGGCCCGATCCCGGCGGATTCCGTGTTCCACCAAGGACTTCAGGGCCGGTTCGCCGGGGTGCTCTCGCTGTATCACGACCAGGGCCACATCGCGTCGAAGACGTACGACTTCGACGGCACGGTGTCGGTCACCGTGGGCCTGCCGATCCTGCGCACGTCGGTCGACCACGGGACGGCGTTCGACATCGCCGGCACCGGGAAGGCCTCGCACGGCACGATGCGCGCCGCGTTCCGTGCCGCGGTGGAACTCGCGCCGTACGCGCCGAAGCTGCCCGGCATCTACCCACCGGCCCGGTGACCGCCGTGATCCCCCGCAAGCGCTGGGCGTACGTCATCCCGGTCGCGGTCGTCATGTACATGCTGGCCTACCTCGACCGCACCAACGTCGCGGTGATCCTGCCCTACATCGGCTCCGACTTCCCCTTGTCCGCCAGCGCGAAGGGGCTGGCCAGCGGCATCTTCTTCATCGGCTACCTCGTCCTGCAGATTCCCGCCGCGGTGCTCGCCGCGAAGTGGAGCGCCCGCAAGACCGTGGTGCTGCTGATGATCCTGTGGGCGCTGGCCGCGGTGCTCTGCGGGCTCGTCCGGAGCGAGACGCAGTTGCACCTCGCGCGGCTGTTGCTCGGCCTGTTCGAAGGCGGCGTGTGGCCCGCCGTCCTGATCCTGCTCGCGTCCTGGTTCCCGCAGAAGGAACGGGCACGCGCGAACGCGCTGTGGATGAGCTGCCTGCCGATCTCGGCGATCCTGATGTCCCCGCTGTCCGGGTTCATGCTCGACCACATGTCCTGGCGCTGGGTGTTCGTGCTCCAGGGACTCCCGCCGCTGGTGTGGGCGATCGTGTGGTGGTTCGCGGTGGCGGACCGGCCCGCGCAGGCACGCTGGATTTCCCGCGAGGAACGGGATTACCTCGAAACGACGCTCGCCGCCGAAGAGGCCGCGAAGCCGTCGGTGGCGAAACAGGGCTACCGGCAGGCACTGCGCAACAAGTCGGTGCTGCTGCTCATCGGCGTCTACTTCTTCTGGATCACCGGGTTCTACGGCTTCAGCCTGTGGCTGCCTTCGGTGGTGAAGACGATGACGGGCGGTTCGGCGACCGCGGTCGGGTTCCTGTCGGCGATCCCGTACGTGCTCGCGCTGGTGGCCATGCTCGCCTGCGCGCTGTGGTCGGACCGCACGGGCAACCGGCGGATGGCGGTCACCGTCCCGCTGCTGATCGCGATCGCCGGGCTGTTGCTGGGCAATCTGGTGCACTGGCCGCCGGTGGTCCAGTTCGTGCTGCTGTGCGTCGTCGCGGCCGGGGTGTACATGCCGTATGGGCCGTTCTGGGCGGTGCCGAGCCAGATTCTCGGGATCGAGGTCGTCGCGGTGGCGATGGGCGTGATCAACGCGCTGGGCAACCTCGGCGGGTTCGCCGGGCCGTACCTGGTCGGCTGGCTGACCGACGTCACCGGCACCTCGACCACCGGGTTCGTCGTGCTTGCCGCGTTCCTCGCGGTGGCGGCGGCCTTGGCGTACTTCGGGCTGCGGCCCGGCTCCGGCGCGGAAGAGGTGATCGATGTCCCAGCCGCGGCCGACCACTCGTGACCGGCGCGCGATGCTGCTCGACGCCGTCCGCGACGGCTCGTGCGGCATCGCGGAGCTGGCCAAGGAGTTCGGGGTCTCGGCCTCCACGATCCGGCGTGACCTCGCCTCCCTCGCCGGAGCGGGGCATGTCGTGCGGACCTACGGCGGGGCGCTCGAAGCCGGGCACGGGCTGGAACGCAGCCTGCGGGAGAAGGACGCGAGCAACGCCGACGCGAAGGACGCGATCGCCCGCGAAGCCGCCGCGCTCGTCCAGGACGGCGAGATGGTGCTGCTCGACGCCGGGACGACGACCGGCCGGGTCGCCCGGCATCTCGCCCATCGCGAAGGACTCACGGTCGTCACCAACGGGGTGACGGTGATCCGCGCCCTCGCCGATTTCGACGGGATCGACCTCATCGTGCTGGGCGGGCGGCTGCGGCATCCGAACGAGGCGCTCCTCGGCGAGAGCGTGCTCGCCCAGCTGCGGCATCTCTCACCGGATCGGGTGTTCCTCGGCGCGGACGGGGTCGTCGCCGGGCGCGGGCTGTGCTGCCCGTCGCTGGAGCAGTCGCAGGTCAAGCACGCGATGCTGCACTCGGCGGCGTCGGCGTACGTGCTGGCCGACCACTCCAAGCTCGGCCAGGCCCCGTTCCCGTACTGGACACCGCTGGACCGGGCGTTCTCGCTGGTCACCGACGCGTCGGCGGCGGATCTCACGGCCCCGTTCGCCGCGAGCGGAACCGTGCTGACGGCGGGCGGTGCGGAAATTGTCGGGGGTGCCGCGCAAGATGGAGGACGTGGCAGCTGACGTGCTCGACCTGTTCTCCCCCGCGACCCGGGCCTGGTTCGCGGGGGCCTTCGCCGCGCCCACCGCGGCGCAGGACGGGGCGTGGCGGGCCGCGCACGCCGGGGAGCACGCGCTGGTCGTCGCGCCGACCGGGTCCGGCAAGACGCTGTCGGCCTTCCTCTGGGCACTCGACAGGCTGTCCGTGGAGCCACCGCCCGCGGAGGCGCAGAAGCGCTGCCGGATCCTCTACGTCTCCCCGCTGAAGGCCCTCGCGGTGGATGTCCAGCGGAACCTGCGAGCGCCGCTGGCCGGGATCGCGCAGGCCGCCCACCGGCTCGCGCTGCCCGCGCCGGAGATCACCGTCGGCATGCGCACCGGGGACACCACGGCGGCCGAGCGGCGGTCCTTCGGCAGGACGCCACCGGATGTCCTGGTGACCACGCCGGAGTCGCTGTTCCTCATCCTGACGTCGTCGGCGCGGGAGTCGCTGCGCGGCGTCGAGACCGTGATCGTGGACGAGGTGCACGCGGTCGCGGGCGGCAAGCGCGGCGCGCATCTTGCCTTGTCGCTGGAACGGCTGGACTCGTTGCTGCCCAAGCCCGCTCAGCGCATCGGGCTGTCGGCGACGGTCCGCCCGATCGACGAGGTGAGCGCGTTCCTCGCGGGCGGGCGGCCGGTCACCATCGTGCAGCCGAAGCTGGCGAAGACGATCGAGGTGCGGGTCGAGGTCCCGGTCGAGGACATGGCCAATCTCGACGCGCCATCGTCCCCTATGGACAATCTGGACGCGCTCGAGCCACATCCGCCGGGCGAGATCGCGCCCGGCGGGCTCGGGACGATGGAGGAGATCAGCGGGAACCCGGTCCAGCGCGCGTCGATCTGGCCCGCGGTCGAGGAGCGGGTCCTGCAGCTGATCCGGGCCCATCGGTCGACGATCGTGTTCGCCAACTCGCGCCGGCTGGCCGAGCGGCTCACCGCGCGGCTCAACGAGCTGGCCGCAGAGAAGACGGAGCTGGCTCCGGCGGACAGCTTCCCGGCGGAGGCGATCGGCCAGTCCGGGCTCACCACCGGGGCGGCGCCGGTGATCGCGCGGGCGCACCACGGGTCGATGTCGCGGGAGCAGCGCACCCACGTCGAGGAGGACCTGAAGTCCGGCAGGCTCCCGTGTGTCGTGGCGACGTCCTCGCTGGAGCTGGGTATCGACATGGGCGCGGTCGATCTGGTGGTGCAGATCGAGGCCCCGCCCACGGTCGCCTCCGGGCTGCAGCGGGTCGGCCGGGCCGGGCACCAGGTCGGCGCGGTGTCGTCGGGGGTGATGTTCCCGAAGTTCCGGGGCGATCTGGTCTCCTGCGCGGTGGTCGCGGAACGGATGTCGGCGGGCGCGATCGAGGCCGTGCGCTATCCCCGCAACCCGCTCGACGTGCTGGCCCAGCACGTCGTGTCCATGGTCGCGCTCGAACCGTGGCCGGTGGCCGAGCTGGCCGCGCTGGTCCGGCGGGCGGCGCCGTTCACCGCGCTGCCCGACGACGCGCTGCACGCGGTGCTCGACATGCTGGCCGGGCGGTACCCCAGCGAGGAGTTCGGCGAACTGCGCGCGCGGATCACCTGGGACAGGATCGCCGGCGAGCTGCGCGGGCGGCCGGGTTCGCAGCGGCTCGCGGTCACCTCCGGCGGCACGATCCCCGACCGCGGCCTGTTCACCGTGATGACCCCGGGCACCGACGGCAAACCCGGCTCGCGCGTCGGCGAGTTCGACGAGGAGATGGTCTACGAGTCCCGGGTGGGCGACACGATCCTGCTCGGCACGTCGTCGTGGCGGATCACCGAGATCACCCATGACCGGGTGATCGTCGTGCCCGCGCCCGGCGAACCGGCGCGGATGCCGTTCTGGAAGGGCGACGCGCCGGGGCGCCCGCTGGAACTGGGGCGGGCACTGGGGAAGTTCGTCCGCGAACTGTCCACTTCGGACGCCGAGAAGGCGCGGGAACGCGCGGCGGCCGCCGGGCTGGACGAACGGGCGCGGGACAATCTGCTCGGGTACCTGGAGGAGCAGAAGGCGGCCACCCGGCACGTGCCGAACGACCGGATGATCCTGCTGGAGCGTTACCGCGACGAGCTGGGCGACTGGCGGATCGTGCTGCACTCCCCCTTCGGCGCCCAGGTGAACGCGCCGTGGGCACTGGCGATCGCGGCCCGGCTGCGGGAGAACCGCGGGGTGGACGCGCAGGTGGCGCACTCCGACGACGGGATCGTGCTGCGGCTGCCGGACGCGCTGGACGCCGACGGCGCGGAGGTCACCATCGGCACGGACGACGTACTGCTGGACCCCGACGAGGTCGAGCAGCTGATCGTCGCCGAGGTCGGCGGCTCGGCGGTGTTCGCGGCCCGCTTCCGGGAATGCGCGGCCCGGTCGCTGCTGCTGCCGCGCCGCGATCCCCGGCGGCGGACACCGCTGTGGCAGCAGCGGCAGCGCGCGTCGCAGCTGCTGTCGGTGGCGGCGAAGTACGAGCGGTTCCCGGTCGTGCTGGAGGCGATGCGCGAGGTCCTGCAGGACGTCTACGACGTGGGCGGGCTGAAGGAGCTGATGGCCGACGTCCGGGCCCGCAAGGTGCGGCTGGCCGAGGTCGAGACACCGTCGGCGTCGCCGTTCGCGCGCAGCCTGCTGTTCGGCTACGTCGGGATGTTCCTGTACGAAACGGACGCGCCGCTGGCCGAGCGGCGGGCGGCGGCGCTGTCGCTGGATTCGGCGCTGCTGGCCGAACTGCTGGGCACGGAGGCGATCCGCGAGCTGCTCGACCCGGCCGCGGTGACCGAGGTCGAGCGCTCGCTGCAGCGGCTGGATCCCGACCGGAAGGCCCGTTCGGCGGAGGATGCCGCGGACCTGCTGCGGTTTCTCGGCGATCTGTCCACTGTGGAGGCCGCCGAGCGCGGGGTCGAGCCGGAGTGGCTGGCCGAACTCGAGGCGGCCCGGCGGGCGATCCGGGTGCGGATCGGCGGCGAGGAGCGCTATCTCGCCATCGAGGACGCCGGGCGGGTGCGGGACGCGCTGGGCGCGGCGCTGCCGGTGGGCGTGCCCGAGGCGTTCACCGAACCGGTCGAAGATCCGCTGGGCGATCTCCTGTCCCGGTACGCCCGGATCCGCGGGCCGTTCGCGGCGCAGCAGGCCGCCGAGCGGTTCGGGCTGGGGGCCGCGGTCGTCACCGGTGTGCTGGACAGGCTGACCGGGCAGGGCAGGCTCGTCCGCGGCGAGCTGAGCCCGCTCGGGCATCCGGACACGCACGGGGTCGGCGTCGAATACTGCGACGCGGCGGTGCTGCGCCGGCTGCGCCGGGCGTCGCTGGCGAAGCTGCGTGCCGAGGTCGAACCGGTCGAACCCGCGGTGCTGGGCCGTTTTCTCCCGGCCTGGCACGGCATCGGCGGCCGAGTACGTTCGGCGCCGACCGCGGACGACGTGCTCTCCGTGGTCGAGCAGCTGGCCGGGGCCCCGCTCCCGGCCAGCGCGGTGGAATCGCTGATCCTGCCCAGCAGGCTGCCCGGCTACTCCCCCGCGCTGCTCGACGAGCTGACCACCGCCGGCGAGGTCACCTGGTGCGGGTGCGGGGCCCTGTCCGGCGGGGACGGCTGGCTCGCGCTCGCGCCCTCGGACGTCGCGGACCTGCTACTGCCCGAGGTCGAGGAAACCCGGCCGGAGTCACCACTACACGCGGCCATAGTGTCCACATTGGAGGGTGGCGCGCTGTTCTTCCGGCAGCTGGTGGACCGCGTCACGCCCCAGCTCGAAGCGCCACCGGCCGACGGTGAGGTCGTGGCGGCGCTGTGGGATCTGGTGTGGGCGGGGCTCGTCACCGGCGACACCCTCGGCCCGCTGCGCGCCCAGGTCGCCGGGCACGGCGCGCACAAACCACGGCGCCAGGCGCCGCGTGGCCGGTACGCGCGGCTGCGAGCCGGGCGCCCGCAGATGCCGTCCCGGTCCGGGCCGCCGACCGTGGCCGGACGCTGGGCGCTCACCCCGGCCCGCGAGGCCGAGCCGACCCGGCGGGCACACGCGCGGACCGAGGCGTTCCTCGAACGGCACGGCGTCCTCACCCGCGGCGCGCTCGACACCGAGCGGGTCACCGGCGGGTTTTCCGGGATCTACAAGGTGTTGCGCGGGATGGAGGACACCGGTCAGGTCGTGCGGGGCTACGTCGTCGAGGGGCTCGGCGCCGCGCAGTTCGCGGCCAAGGGCGCGGTCGACAGGCTGCGCGCGCTGTCCGGCCCGCGGGACCCGGCGGACACCTCCTCGGCGGTGGTCCTCGCCGCGGCCGACCCGGCTCAGCCGTACGGCGCGGCCCTGCCGTGGCCCGCGGCGACCGGGGACACCAAACACCGTCCCGCCCGCAAGGCGGGGGCACTCGCGGTCCTGGTGGACGGGGTCCCGGCGCTGTACGTCGAGCGAGGCGGCCGGTCGCTGCTGAGCTTCACCACCGAGCCGGAGCCGTTGCGCGCGGCCGCGCGGGCGCTGTCCACCGCGGTGCGCGAGGGCTGGCTGGGCCAGCTCGCCGTGCAACGCGCCGACGGGGAGCAGGCTCTCACCTCCGAGCTCGCCGAGATCCTCCGCGAGGCGGGATTCCGTGCCACGCCGCAGGGTCTGCGGCTGCGAGCCGCCTATTGAGCCGTGCCTCACGCATGGGGATGGTTGCGCCCGGTGGTTCCGTGGGTATCACTAGACTTCGCCGGAGATTCGGGCAAAGGACGTTTGATCATGGCGATGCGCGAGCTGCGCTACTTCGGGGACCCGGTCCTCAAGATGGTGTGCGATCCGGTGACCACCTTCGACAAGAAGACCGAAGCACTGGTGAAGGACCTCCTCGACTCCGTCGAGCCGGACGGGCGGGCCGGGCTCGCCGCGCCGCAGATCGGCGTCGGTCTCCGGGTCTTCAGCTACGACGTCGGCGGCCTGACCGGGTACGTGATCAACCCGGAGATCGTCTCGCTGTCCGAAGAAACCCACGAGATCGGCGAAGGCTGTCTCTCCGTGCCCGAGCTGTGGTTCCCGGTACGGCGCGCGAAGCACGCCGTGGTGCGCGGGGTCGATCTGCGCAATGAGCCGATCGAGGTCGAGGGCACCGAGGTGCTCGCCCAGTGCCTCCAGCACGAGACCGATCATCTCGACGGGAAGCTGTACCTGGACCGGCTGGTCCCGGACCGCAAGAAGCAGGCACTGCGCCAGGCGCGGGAAAAGGACTGGTTCTGGAAACGTTGAGCCCCGCTCAGTCCAGCAGGATCCGCACCGCACCGTCCTCGCCCGTGCGCTCGGCGGACATCCCCGCGCGGGCCGCGGTGCGGACCAGGGTGTCGTCCCCGGGAAGGCACACCGCCGAGAGTTCGGCGAACCGGTCCGCCCTGGCGAGCACGCCGAGCCGGGAGAGCAGCGCGGTGCCGATGCCCTGACGCTGCCAGGCGTCCTCCACCAGGAGTGACACCTCGGCCGGGCCGCCCGCCGCGCCCGGGATCAGCTGACCGAGGCCGATCACCTCGCGTCCGCAGACCGCCAGCACGCTGCTGCCGCGGGGCGGCACGAGCAGCCGGTGCAGCCAGCGGCGCGGCACCGTGCGGACACCGGTGTGATAGCGGCGGAACAAGGTGTTCATCGAGCAGCGCCGGTGGAGTTCGGAAACGGCGCCGGCGTCACCGGGGGTTCCCTTGCGCAGCACCACCGCGGCGCCGTCGTGCCGGTCGAGCACCACGGGCCCCGAGACGTTCTCCTCGACCGCGGCGAGCAGCCCGGTCAACGCGAGGGCCCGGGTGATTTCGAGGTCGACGAACGGCGCCCAGTGGCGGCGCGCCACGAGCGCGGTGTCGCGGTCCAGGGCGAAGACGGCGCGGTGACCCCCCTCGGTCCGTGCCGGGTTCGCTTCGAGCGCCGGGACCAGCGTGACGACGTCGGCGGTGAGGACGTCCTTCAGCACCTCGGCGACCGACGCCGGGGTCTCCACGGCCCGCCGGGCCGCACCGAGGGTCGTCGACGCCGAATCCACGAGTTCGTGCACGTCGGCGTCGATGACCGCCGAGCATTCGCAGCCCTCCTCGCGCATCGCGTCGATCAGATGCTGCCGGGGCAGACCGGACGCCGGCCGCAGCACGATCTCGTCGAGCACCCCACCCGGGACCGGCAGCACGCTCAGCCCGAGGATGTTGCACTCGAGATCGGCGAGCCGGATCGCGATCCGGGCCAGCGTCCCGGGATGGTCGTCCATCCGGATCCGGACCCGCCACGCCGAGGACGTGGGTACCGGCTGCTCCGTCACGACGCGGCGGAGGGGGTGAGGCCGAACTCGAGAGGTTTCCATGCCTCCACGGTCCCGGCGGGTTGTTGCCGTACCACGGCGCCCTTGTTTCGCCCTTGTCAGCGTTTCCGCAGGCCACGCAACCCACACGAAACACAGAGGCGTTCAGCGGGCCTCGGTAATTTGGTGTGGTACGGCGCCCTGCCACCAGGTGGGATTGGCGGTGCCGTCGGTGGTGCGGCCGTCCCGGTGGACATAGCGGCGGACGTCCCGTCCCGGCTGGCTGAGCTCACCGGCCAGTGCGCGCTCCAGCCACTCGGCGCCGAAGCGGAAGACCTCGGCGGCGGCGCCACCCAGCGGGTGGAACTCGTTCTCGTAGACCCGGATCTCCTTGGGTGCGCGGATCCGCTCGTAGGTGGCGAGGGCCTGTTCGAGCTGGGTCAGCTCGTCGAACTCCCCGATACCGGTCAGCACCGGACAGGTGATCCGGGTGACGAGGTCACCCAGCGGCATCCGGCTGGCCAGTTCGCGGTCGAAAACGTCCTCGTCGGTGTAACCGGCCATGTACATGTAATTGTTCTTGAAGGTGGGCTGGGCCTGCTCGAAAATAGTCCGAAAGTCACCGGTGACGCCCTCGAAGCTCGCCAGGGCGGCCAGCCTGCCGTCCATCGCGGCGGCCCGGTGGCCCCAGTAGCCGGACATGCTGATCCCGAACATGCCGATCCGCTGCGGGTCCACCTCCGGCAGCCCGGCGAGGTAGCCAAGGTATCGGCCAATGGCCCGTTCGTAGTTGGTCAGGTCCACGGCGAGGCCGTTCGCACGGGTCTCGCCCTGGCCGGGTCCCTCGATGGACAGGGCCACCATGCCTCGGCAGGTGTAGTACCGCTCGGCGGCGTGGATGTAGTCCTCCTTGATCATGTCCATCCCCGGGCCCAGGATCACCGCCGGCGCGCGCACCACCTTTCCGGCGGGCAGGTGCAGCAGGGCGTAGATCTTCTTGCCCTCGAAGTCCAGCACGACCCGGCGCACCCGGCCCCCGCGCAGCTCACCGATCCGCGCCACGCAGTGATTGGCGTGTGCGCGCAACGCCGCCTTGCGCGGATCGGCCGCGTCGAAGATGGAGTATTGGGCCCGGCCCCACATCACCGCGGCACGGACGTACAGGTCAGCGGCGGTCTGCGCGAATCCCTCCCGCTCGTGGTGGGCGGCGCGCTCCTGCGCTTGCCCCGCGACGGTCGCCCACGCCTTGGGCAGCATCGCACCGCTGCGGACCAGCTCGAAGACCTTGTCGAAGTCGGTGTGATCGTGGCCGAGCTGCTCCAGCGTGCCCTTGGCCTGCGGGTGCAACGCGTCGAAGCCGCCCTGTGCCAAGGCGATGTCCAGCGCCCAGCTCTGGCCGATGGAACGAGTGGTCATGGCGGATGTCCCTCCGTGCCGTTCGGTCGCCGCATCCCGTCGCAGCAACCTTAAGTACTTATTCATTAAGTACTTAAGGTAGACTGGATGTCAACGCGAACGGAGGTACCTCATGTCACAGTCAGCCGACCGAACCCGGGAGCAGGCACTGGACCGCCTCGGCCGGGCCGCCTACCGGCTCAGTGCCGCCGACGCCCGCCTGCGGGGCCGCGCCACCCGCACCCCCGGCGCCCTCTCCCTCACCCACGCCCGCGCCCTGCGCACCCTGGCCGAACAGGGCCCGCTGCCCCTCGGCCAACTCGCCGCGCACACCGAGACGACCGCGGCCGCCACCACCCAACTGGTCAACGGGCTCGCCGCCGCCGGCTACGTCACCAGAGAACGATCAGCGGGCAACAAGAGAACGGCCATCGTCGCGCTCACCGCGGTCGGCCGCCAACGCCACGACGAGCGCCAACACGCCCTCCGCGAGGCACTGGGCAGCGCCCTGGCCCAGCACGACACCGCCGCGCTCGACGCGGCCACCGACATCCTGCGCCACCTGGCGACCATCTACGACCACCTGTGAGCGGTCGACGGCACCGACCCTCTGGTGCCCCGGCGGCGATCAACGCCTCAGCCAGAGGAGACAGGACACGAGCCCTGCCGACGCCGTGTTCCGGCTTCTCGATTATGTCGGCGAGTTCTGGCTCTGGCTCAGACCGGCAAAACCAGCTTCTCCTCCACGAAGCCAAAACTCGGCGCTCCGCGAAGACGCGGCGATATCAGCGGGCCGTCAGGACGCAGAACTCGTTGCCTTCCGGATCGGCCAGCACCACCCACGACTCGTCGCCCTGGCCGACATCGGCAGGGACCGCCCCGGCCTCGATCAGGCGGGTGACCTCGGTGGCTTGATCTCCGTCAAGCGACGGCGCGACGTCGAGATGCAGCCGGTTCTTGCCCTGCTTGACGTCGCTGTTGCGCAGGAACTCCACCCACGGGCCCACGCCCGACGGCGCCCGGAGGCCGACGATCGTCTCCTCCCTCGCCGCGATCGGCCACCCGGAAGCAAGCGCCCAGAACTCCGCGAGCGCCGCCGGGTCGCCGGAATCGACGACGATCGACGCCACCGCACCCGAGCGCGCGTACTGCTCCCGGGGTTCGAGCACGCAGAACTCGTTGCCCTCCGGATCGGCCAGCACCACCCACGGCACGTCGCCCTGGCCGACATCGATCTTCCGTGCCCCGAGCGACAGCGCCCGCCCGACCACCTCCGCCTGGTGGTCCGGCGTCCGGCTCGCCAGGTCGAGATGGACGCGGTTCTTGCCGCCCTTGGGCCCGGGCACCGGCACGAAGCAGAGGTCCAGGCCCCAGCCCTCCCCCGCCGGGGCCCGGACGTCCACCTCGCCGGGCAGGTCCACCGCGACGCGCCAGCCGAGGAACGTGGCCCAGAACCGGGCCAGCTCCCCGGGATTCGCCGCGTCCACGGTCAGGTTCACCAGGCGAGTGCTCACCCCCGGAACGCTAGCGGCCGCCCCCGACAATTCCCGGACGTGCTTCCCCACACTCCGGGTCCTTCACCGGGTGGCGAGCCGCAGCAGCGCCCACAGCTGGGCCGCGAGGTCACGACTGCCGCGCACCGACACCGCGCTCGGCGAGGCTCTGCCCCACAGCCAGAGGAAAATCCGCTGCGGATGGCCCGACACGACGTCGTCGGCCCGCTCGGCTTCCTCGGGTGAACATCGCCAGGCGACCAGTTCCTCGGGCCCGGCCCGCGCTATCCAGCTGTGCCCGCCGGTCAGCACACCGACCGATCCCGTCCTGGTCCCGGTGAGCCCGAGCATCGGCAGCTTCTGCCCGAACCACAGCGCCAGCGCCTCGTCGATCCCGTCGAGCGCGATGTCCTCGTCGATCACCGGCGCGGCCTGCCCGGCCGCCTGCTGGGTGTCCGCCCGGTGCACGACCGTCTCGTGCAGCATCCGGCGCCGCCAGAACCCGTACGTCCGGTCCGCGGGCCACCAGGTGTCGGCGTGGGTTTCCGGGTCGTGCGCGGTCAGTTCCTCGAGCAGCCCGAGCCGCGCCGCCGCGTAGAACTCCGCCAGCGACTGCCCTTCGTCCGGGTCGCTCTGCCAGGCGTCCGGGCGGCGGCCGTCCAGCAGCCACCGCCGGACCATGCGGTACACGCTCCCGACGTGCCGGACGACCTCGCCGAGCGACCAGCCGGGGCAAGCGGGGACCGGCGCGTCGGCCGAGGCGGTGCCCAGCGCCTCGCCGAGCACCAGGCTCTCGGCGGACAGTGCCTCCAGTATCCGTTTCTGGTGGAGGAGGCCGTGCTCACGCGACATGGGCTTCCCCGGTGATCGGCAGGCCGTAGACCACGCGCCGGACCAGTTCCAGGAACATCGTGGCGGCCCGCAGCAGACCGGCGGCCAGCTCCGGGGTCACCTTGCCGGTGATCCCGGCCTGCGCGGCCGCGCGGGTGGCCGAATTGGCCGCGAAGAAGGCAGACCACTCCTTCAGTTCGGGGGCGACGGCGTCGAGCAGGACCCAGCCGCTGGCCGGGCGCGCCCGGCCCCGGTGCGGACGGCCCCGCGCGGCGAGTACCGCCGCGGCGCCCCGCAGCGCGGCCAGGTAGGCGCCGACGAACCGTTCCGCCGGTTCCTGCTCCCGCTCGGCCTCGGCGAGACCACGCCTGGCCTGCGCCAGCAGCCCGGCCGCGGCGGGCGGGGCAGGCGGGCGCAACGGCATCGGCAGCGGGGCCTGCCCGTTCCTGTCCGTCGAAGACAAGTCCAAGGATGACAAGGGATTCGCCGTGTCAGGGCCTCCGGCCACGGCACGCTCAGGGGTCAGTTCGGTGCCGCGCTTCCACTTCGCAGCACCCTCTGCCGAAACGGACATGACGACCCTCCTCCAGCGCGAGAGCCCGGGGGTGCCCGGTGCCGAGACGCTTCCCCCGTCCCCGCTCCGGGCACCTGACCGGTGCGCGCTCACCAGATGTCGAACGTCTGTTCGAACAATTTCCAGAGTAACCCCGGACGGGCCGTTCGCTCAACCCCGGCGGCGGATTCGGGGGCGTGGTGCACGACACCGGACCCGGCACGTGATCTCATTGAAGTCATGAGCGACGCTTGCGAGCGAATCATCGAAATCATGCGCCAAGAGGGATCGAGCGCTGTCTCGCGAAGCGAGTCGATCGCATGAGCAGCCTCGACCACCCCGCCGTCGCGAAAGTCGCCGCCGCGCTCGCCGAAGCCGGCCAGACCGAAGCGGCCGAGGGCATCCGGGTCCTGCCCGCCGAGGTCCGTACCGCGGCGCAGGCCGCCGAGGCGCTGGGTGTCCCGGTCGCCGCCATCGCGAACAGCCTGGTCTTCCGGGCCCGCACCGGCGACACCGAAACCGCGCTCCTGGCACTCACCTCCGGCGGTCACCGCGCCGACACCGACCGGCTCGCGCGGCTCGCCGGTGCCGACGAGGTCGGCAAGGCGGACGCGGATTTCGTCCGGGCGCACACCGGGCAGCCGATCGGCGGCGTCGCCCCGGTCGGGCACCCGGCGAAGCTGACCACGCTCGTCGACACCGCGCTCGAAGAGCACGACGTGGTGTGGGCCGCCGCCGGGCACCCCAAGTCGGTCTACCCCACGACGTTCGCCGGCCTGGTCGCGCTGACCGGGGGCACCCCGGCCGCGGTAGCCGCCGAGGGGGAGGAGGGGCGGCCGTGACCGCGATGTCGTCCCGTGTCGCCCGCTACGTCCAGCTGACCGCGGACGAGTTCCGCACCCGGCTGCCCGAGGCGCTGTCCATCTATGTGAACGCGATGCGCTATCCCGAAGGCACCGCCGAGCAGCGCGCGCCGATGTGGCTCACCCACGCGCTGCGCGCGGGCTGGCGGTGCGTGGCCGCGCTGGACTCCGAGGACGTCCTGCTCGGGGTGGCCTACGGCTACACGGGCCGCGCCGGGCAGTGGTGGCACGAACAGGTGCGGCACGGGCTGACCCGGCGGTCGGGCCCCGCCGAGGCCGACCGGTGGCTCGCGGACTACTTCGAGCTGACCGAGATCCACGTCCGCCCGGAAAACCAGGGCAAGCAGATCGGCGAGGACCTGCTGCGCAGGCTGCTCGACGGCGTGCCGAGCGCGCACGTGCTGCTGTCCACCCCCGAGGGCACCAGCCGGGCGTGGAAGCTCTATCGCCGCCTCGGGTTCGCCGACGTGCTGCGGGACTACCACTTCGCCGGCGATCCCCGGCCGTTCGCCATCCTCGGCCGCGCGCTGCCGCTGGAGCCGCGTTAGCGGGGCCGCCCCGGCACGGCCCCGCCACCGGTCAGCGTGGTTCGGGCCGCCAGTAGCCGACGACCAGCGCGCCGGCCAGCAGTGCCGCGCCGCACCACGCGACGGCGCCGAGCCGTTCGTGGAGCAGGAGCACCGACAACACCGACGCGGTCAGCGGTTCGAGCAACGCCGCCAGCGCGCCGAGCACCGGATGCGCGCCGGTCAGTCCCCGGAAGTACGCCGCGTAGGCCAGCGCCGTCGGCACGATCCCGAAGTAACACACCAGCGCGAGGACGTCCGCCTGCGCGGGCAGCCCCATCCCGAACCACGCGGCGGCCGGACTGAGCAGCACTCCGCCGGCCAGACAGCCGAACACCGTGGTGGGCAACGGTTCCAGGCCGTCGACAGGGCGCGCGGTGACCAGCGTCAGCGCGACGAACCCGGCCGCGGCCACGAGAGCGAGCCCGATGCCCGCCGCGGTCCCGGCCGATCCGCCCGTCCCGTCCGGCGACCAGCGCAGCAGGATCAGCCCGGCGACGGCGCCGCCGACCGAGACGAGCGTCCAGCCACGCGGGAACCGCCGTCCGCGAACCGCGTCGGCGATCGTGAGCAGGACCGGCACGGCACCGATCGTCGTCATCGTGGCGACGCTGACCGAACTCAGCGACACGGCGGCGAAGTAGCAGGTCTGGAACAGCGCCAGCAACCCGCCGACGGCGAGCAGCCTGCGGAAAACCCCTGCCGTACGGGGAATTCCGCGTAGTCCACCGGACAGCGCGACGTACAGGCCGCCGGCGAGACCACCGACGAGCAGCCGGTACGTCGCGACGGACAGCGGATGCAGGCCGGCGCGGGAGGCGAGCAGCGAACCGGCGAGACCGCCGGTTCCCCACAGGACACCGGCGAGCAACAGCGCGGCCGACGAGCGGGCACGCGCGGGCGAAGCAACGAAAACGGACATCGGGAAACGCTCCAGCGTCGAAGGAAAAGGACGTTCGACGACGCGGGGCATGGGGAATCAGCGACCGGACCGGCCGGATTCAGCGCAACCGATGGACAGCATCGGCCGCCCGCACGGCCGTTCGCCGCACGGGCTCACACACCCCGCTCAGGAGGCGGGGGGTGGGGTGACGAGGAAGATCCGGTGCACGAACGGAACTCTAATCAGCCGGACCGACGGGCGGCCAGCGCTTTTCACCATGCCCGTGGTCACGCTCCGCGCGGGCGTACAGAACTCCACATAGGACACTCGAGTTGCCCGAAGTGTGTCCGTGGGGGCCTCCCCGAGGGAGCCTGGGTCCCTTGATGAGGCCCCCACGGACTTCGCCAAGCCGCTGGCACACAAGACGCGGAGAGCGGCGAGGCACCATGGCGCCTCAGCCGAACCGCTCCACCGTCGCGACCTGCGTAACGACGACTGCACGCACTGGCCGCACCCCTCGGGTTCCGGCATCGAGCGCCGTGAAGGACAACGTCACGGCGTCCCTCGCTTTGTAGGAGTCCGTGACGGCAATCGGGGGCAAGGGTGTCCGGGG
>NZ_JBHYIQ010000088.1:25041-43873 GCF_042739895.1 Amycolatopsis sp. NPDC059021 | reverse complement strand
ACACAGCTCGCCCCTGTGTTTGGGTGTCTTTGATTTTTTTAATCCCCCCGGGGGCCCTACACCCCGCGGGGCGCGCGGCCCCCCCCCCCCCCCGAACAGCGTGGGCGCAGTAGGGTTCGAACCTACGACCGCTCGGGTGTAAACCGAGTGCTCTCCCGCTGAGCTATGCGCCCTGAAGGCGGTCCGCCCCGCGAAGGGCGGACCGCCGGGAAGACTCAGGCCAGTTCGGCCACGGCCTTCTTCCAAGCCTGCTGGTCGCGTGCCTCGCCGGGCGCGTTGACCTCGGCGAACTTGACGACGCCCTCGGTGTCGATGAGGAAGGTGCCGCGGACGGCGAGCCCGGCGTCTTCGTTGAACACGCCGTAGGCCTTGGCGACCTCGCCGTGCGGCCAGAAGTCCGACAGGAGCGGGAACTGGTAGCCCTGCTGCTCGGCCCACGCCTTGAGCGAGAACGGGGTGTCGACGGACACGCCGAGCACCTGGACGCCCTTGCCGTCGTAGTCGGCGAACTCGTCGCGGAGCTGGCACAGCTCGCCGGTGCAGATGCCGCTGAACGCGAACGGGTAGAACACCAGCAGCACCGGCTTGTCCCCACGGAACGACGACAGGGTGACAGCCTGCTTGTTGTAGTCGTTGAGCGTGAAGTCAGGGGCCTGCGAACCGACCTCGACGGTCATACCGCGCTTCCTCTCCATGGCGAACACGTGCCTGCGAAGTCAACCCTATCGTGTCGGCTTCTGGCGACGGTGCTCACCGCTTGGACTGCGACTTCGGCGACACCAGCCGGACTCCGATCCAGTCGGATCCGACGCTGACGTTGGCGGTCTGCGCGAGGCCTACCGCGGACACCGCCTCGGCGATCTCGCTCGGCTCGACGTGTCCCGGCTGCCCCGTCTTGGGGGTGAGCACCCAGATCACGCCGTTCTCCTCCAGGGGTGTCCGGACGTCGATGAGGGCGTCGCCGAGGTCACCGTCGTCCTCCCGCCACCAGAGCAGGACGACGTCGATCACCTCCTGGGCTTCCTCGTCGAGGATCTCCCCGCCGATCTGCTCCTCGATCGCCGCGCGAACGTCGTCGTCGACGTCCTCGTCCCAGCCGATCTCCTGGACCACCATGTCGGGCTTGATGCCAAGCCTTTCGGCGACGCTGCGCTGCTCAGCGTCTCCCGCGGCGACCACTGCTTTCACTCCTCCAACTACGATGGAGCGTGGCGGCCCATCCGCTGCGCGGACCTCGCGGCCACCACACTCGGCTACACGGTTGGAGATAGCGAACACTGGCGCGGCGCTGCGCGCAACCGTCCACACCGGATCTTTGGCAACTCGTGTCACGTCAGGAGGACGTGTGACGCGCTTCGGGCGACCCCGAAGGGACCGCTCTGCGACCCTCCCGGAGCCCCTGTCCTAGGGTGGGGAGGAATAACGCGCGCGCGATACAACGGCGCGCGCGGAGTGGTGAGACCGGGTCGGCGAACGTTACCGACGAGTAGAGGTGACGGGAGCGGAAACGGCGACGACGATAAAAGTCGGAACACCCCACGTACGAGCACGACCCAGCTACAACGTTTCACAAGGAGACCCCTTGGCCCCGCAGAACGACGGCGCCTCCGGCAAGGAGACCCCGGCACGCGTACGCGTCATCCGTGACGGACTCGCGGCGCACCTGCCCGACATCGACCCGGAGGAGACGGCCGAGTGGCTGGACTCCTTCGACGAGGCGCTGGCCAGGGGTGGTCAGCAGCGCGCCCGGTACCTGATGCTGCGCATCCTGGAGCGCGCCAGGGAGCGGCATGTCGGGGTGCCCGCGCTGACGTCGACCGACTACGTCAACACGATCCCGACGGAGAACGAACCCTGGTTCCCCGGTGACGAGGAGATCGAGCGCCGCTACCGCGCGTACATCCGCTGGAACGCCGCGATCATGGTGCACCGCGCGCAGCGGCCCGGCGTCGGCGTCGGCGGCCACATCTCGACGTACGCGTCCTCGGCGGCGCTGTACGAGGTCGGCTTCAACCACTTCTTCCGCGGCAAGGACCACTCCGGCGGCGGCGACCAGATCTTCATCCAGGGCCACGCCTCCCCCGGCGTCTACGCCCGCGCGTTCCTCGAGGGCCGCCTGTCCGAGCAGCAGCTCGACGGTTTCCGCCAGGAGTACTCGCACGCCGGCGAGGGCGGCGGCCTGCCGTCGTACCCGCACCCGCGGCTGATGCCGGAGTTCTGGGAGAACCCGACCGTGTCGATGGGCCTCGGCCCGATGAACGCGATCTACCAGGCCCGGTTCAACCGTTACCTGCGCGACCGCGGCATCAAGGACACCAGCGACCAGCACGTCTGGGCGTTCCTCGGCGACGGCGAGATGGACGAGCCGGAGTCGCGCGGCCTGATCCACGTGGCCGCAGGCGAGGGCCTGGACAACCTGACCTTCGTGATCAACTGCAACCTGCAGCGGCTCGACGGCCCGGTGCGCGGCAACGGCAAGATCATCCAGGAGCTGGAGTCGTACTTCCGCGGCGCGGGCTGGAACGTGATCAAGGTCATCTGGGGCCGCGAGTGGGACTCGCTGCTGCACGCCGACCGCGACGGCGCGCTGGTCAACCTGATGAACGTCACCCCGGACGGTGACTACCAGACGTACAAGGCCAACGACGGCGCCTTCGTCCGCGAGCACTTCTTCGGCCGCGACCCGCGCACGAAGGACCTGGTCAAGGATCTCTCCGACGCCGACATCTGGAACCTCAAGCGCGGCGGCCACGACTACCGCAAGGTGTACGCGGCCTACAAGTCCGCGCTGGAGCACCACGGCCAGCCGACGGTGATCCTGGCGCACACCATCAAGGGCTACGGCCTCGGCCCGGCGTTCGAGGGCCGCAACGCCACGCACCAGATGAAGAAGCTCACCCTCGACGACCTGAAGCTGTTCCGCGACGCCCAGCGCATCCCGATCAGCGACGAGGAGCTCGAGCGCGACCCGAAGCTGCCGCCGTACTACCACCCCGGCAAGAACTCGCCGGAGATCGAGTACATGCTCGGCCGCCGCAAGGCGCTCGGCGGGTTCCTGCCCGAGCGGCGCCCGAAGGCCGCGAAGGCGCTCGTGCTGCCCGGCGACAAGGTGTACGAGGGCATCCGCAAGGGCTCGGGCAAGCAGGAGGTCGCCACCACGATGGCGTTCGTCCGGCTGGTCCGCGAGCTGGCGAAGGACTCCGAGATCGGCAAGCGGATCGTGCCGATCATCCCGGACGAGGCCCGCACGTTCGGCCTCGACTCGATGTTCCCGACGGCGAAGATCTACAACCCGCACGGGCAGACCTACACCTCGGTCGACGCGAGCCTGATGCTGGCGTACAAGGAGTCCGAGAAGGGCCAGCTGCTGCACGAGGGCATCAACGAGGCGGGCTCGACCGCGTCGTTCACCGCCGTCGGCACCTCGTACGCCACGCACGGCGAGCCGATGATCCCGATCTACATCTTCTACTCGATGTTCGGGTTCCAGCGCACCGGCGACGGCCTCTACGCCGCGGCCGACCAGATGGCGCGCGGGTTCGTGCTCGGCGCCACCGCGGGCCGCACCACGCTGACCGGTGAGGGTCTCCAGCACGCCGACGGGCACTCGCTGCTGCTGGCGGCGACCAACCCGGCGGTGGTGGCCTACGACGCGGCCTACTCGTTCGAGATCGCGCACATCGTCAAGGACGGCCTGCGCCGGATGTACGGCGAATCCGGGCCGGACGGCAACGGCGAGAACGTGTTCTACTACATGACGATCTACAACGAGCCGTACCAGCAGCCGGCCGAGCCGGAGAACCTCGACGTCGAGGGCCTGCTCAAGGGCCTGTACAAGTACGCGGACGCCCCAGCGGGCGAGGGTCCCGAGGCGCAGATCCTGGTCTCCGGCGTCACGATGCCGGACGCGCTCAAGGCCCAGAAGCTGCTGGCCGAGGAGTGGGGCGTGCGGGCCGCGGTGTGGTCGGCGACGTCGTGGACGGAGCTGCGCCGCGAGGCCGTCGAGGTCGACCACGACAACCTGCTCTACCCGGGCAGCTCGCCGCGCGTGCCGTACGTGACGGAGAAGCTGTCCGGCGTGAACGGGCCGGTCGTGGCGGTGTCGGACTGGATGCGCGCGGTGCCGGACCTGATCCGCCCGTGGGTGCCGACCGACATGCTGACGCTGGGCACCGACGGGTTCGGTTTCTCCGACACCCGCCCGGCCGCGCGGCGGAAGTTCCTGGTCGACGCCGAGTCGATCACCGTCGGCGCGCTCACCGCGCTCGCGCGACGCGGCGAGATCGCCCGCGACAAGGTGATCGAGGCGACGCGGAAGTACCGCATCGACGACGTCTCCGCCGCCGGCCCGCAGACCTCGGACTCCGGCAACGCGTGATCTAGTGCTAGAAAGGGACCCGGCAGACATCCGATGTCTGCCGGGTCCCCTTGTAGACGGAGGTGCTCTTGTGACGAAGCGCCAGCTGCCACGGCCGAGCGAGCTCAAGCAGATCCTGCGCCCGAAGCCGATCGTGCTCAACCCGACCGACCGGCGCCTTGCGAACGCGCACACCATCGCCGACCTGCGGATGATCGCCCGCAAGCGCACCCCGCGCGCGGCATTCGACTACACCGACGGCGCCGCCGAACTGGAGGACAGCCTCCGCCGCGCCCGGCAGGCCTATCGCCGCGTCGAGTTCCACCCCAACATCCTGCGCGGAGTGTCCGATGTGGACACCAGCAGGGAGATCCTCGGCAAGCGCTCGGCGCTGCCGTTCGCGTTCGCCCCCACCGGTTTCACCCGGATGATGCAGCACGAGGGCGAGCGCGCGGTGGGTCGCGTCGCCGAGCGCAACGGCATCCCGATGGGGCTGTCCACGATGGCGACGACGTCGATCGAGGACCTCGCCGAGGCGGCGCCGGGTGCCCGCAAGTGGTTCCAGCTCTACGTCTGGCATGACCACGGCGCGGGCGAAGATCTGATGAATCGGGCCTGGGAGTCGGGCTACGACACGCTGATGCTGACCGTGGACACCCCGGTCGCCGGTGCCAGGCTGCGCGACGTGCGCAACGGGCTCACCATCCCGCCCGCGCTGACGCTCAAGACCGTCCTCGACGGCGCGATGCACCCGGCTTGGTGGTTCAACCTGCTCACCACCGAGCCGCTGAGCTTCGCGTCGCTGAACCATTTCGGCGGCACCGTGGCCGAGCTGCTCGACAAGCTCTTCGACCCGACGCTGAACTTCGACGACCTCGACTGGGTCCGGCAGACCTGGCCGGGCAAGCTCGTCGTCAAGGGCATCCAGAACGTCGCGGACGCGCGCGACGTCGTCAAGCACGGCGCCGACGCGGTGCTGCTGTCCAACCACGGCGGCCGCCAGCTCGACCGGGCCCCGACCCCGCTCGAACTGCTGCCCGCGGTGCGCGACGAGATCCAGACCAGCGCCGAGGTCTGGCTCGACACCGGCGTCCTGTCGGGCGGGGACATCGTGGCCGCGATCGCCAGCGGCGCCGACGCCGTGCTGATCGGCCGCGCGTTCCTCTACGGCCTCATGGCGGGCGGCGAACGCGGTGTCCAGCGCTGCGTCGACATCCTCCGCACCGAACTGATCCGCACCATGCAGCTTCTGGGCGTCCGCGCCGTCGACGACCTCCGCCCCACCCACGTCACCCTGCGCTGAACCGGCGTCCTCGCGTGATCGAACGCGTAACTCGCGTGTTTGAACGGAGATCTCGCGTGATTGGACCAGTGCCGCGTCCGATCACGCGAGTTCTCCGTCTGATCACGCGAGTTACGTCTCTGATCACGCGAGATCGTCAGTTCGAGGGGGTCAGGGCCTTGTCGGTGCGGGCGGCGCGGACCTGCTTCGCCGACCGGTTCCAGCTCCACCAGCCGTGGATCACCAGCCCGGCGAACACGACGTAGATCGCGGCGGAGAAGTACAGGCCCGAGGAGATCTGCAGCGGCACGCCGATGGCGTCGACGACGAGCCAGACCAGCCAGAACTCGACGAGCCCGAGGCCCTGCGCGGCGAAGGCGACGAGGGTCCCGATGAACAGCGCGGCATCCGGCCACGGCGCCCAGGAGGCGTTCAGCGCGTCGAGGACCAGCGCCATCACGGTGGTACCGACGGCGAACGCGGCGATCATGCTCAGCCGCTCGGCGAGCCTGCCCTTGCGGACCACGATCCCGAACACCGGGTCGTTGTGCCGCGACCACGCCCACCAGCCGTAGATCGAGATCGCGAGGATGGCGAGCTGACGCGTGGCGAGCCCGCCCAAGTGCGCGGAGGTGTACACGGCGAAGAGCAACACGGTGGCGCCGACCTGCACCGGCCATGTCCACAATGTGCGACGTTGCGCGAGGAAGACCACCGCGAGCGCGAACAGCTGACCGGCCAGCTCCGCGATCGAGATCCACTGGCCGAACACCGTGATCCCGTGGTGCAGCAAGAAGTCCACGAACGCCCCTTCCGTCTACCGCTCCCAACATGCTCCCCCGCGGCGGCATTCCCCAGAGACTGTGAGGCGCGGAACACCCGGATGGTGAGACGGGAAGTCAGCCGGTCACCCGGGCACCGGCACGGACCACGCCACCGCGGACGACCCGCGCGTGCACACCGAGCATCCGCTCGTTGCAGGTCACGATGGTCTTGAACAGCCCGCGCGCCGGGGGCAGGTCCGCGCCGCGCGGCGAACCGGTCGAGCCCGGCCATCCGGCGAAACCGCCGCGTGTGCTTCCCGCTGCCGAACTTGCCGTCGGGATCACGGACGGCGTAGAGCCGATCGCCGTCGACACCGCGTTCGCCGAACTTCGCCTCGCGCAACCATTCGCCGCGCATCGACTTCACCGGATACCGCCACAGTGCCGTAACCACCCCTCGTCCCATCGGACCAGCTTGTGCACCGGCCACTCATCACCCGACAAATTGCGCGGGAAAGCTTGTCGCGCAACGAAAGGTGCCGCTACCGTCGCCCCCGCAAGACGGACACCGCCAGTGCCCGCTCGACTGCGCATCGTCCCGGGCACTCCAGGAGAGTTCCGGACTTCGGAGGTGGCACGTGCGCATCGAGCCTGCACGAAGAAGACGCTGGAACAAAGCCCTTCCGGCACTGATCATCGCCGCGAGCACCATGGTCGCCACGCCGCCCGGCACCGCGGCGCCCGTCGGGAAACCGAACCCCGGCAACGGATCTTCCCATACCGTCACCCTCGTCACCGGGGATCAGGTCGTCCTCCCCGATGGCGCCCCGCCCACGCTGCGCCCGGCTCCCGGCCGCGAGCGCGTCGCGTTCGCCACCTACCAGGACGGCCCCCGGTTGCGCGTCGTCCCGCAGGACGCCCGCCCGCTGCTCGCCGCGGGCAAGCTCGACGAGCGGCTCTTCGACATCACCACGCTGGTCGAATCCGGTTACGACGACGCCGCCCGCCCGGACGTGCCGCTGATCGTCGTGCCGGCCGACACGTCCCGGCCGTTCTCCGCCGCGGGCGCGCGGGTCACCGCCGACCTGCCGGTCATCCACGGCGTCGCCGTCTCCGCCGCCAAGAACACCGCGTCCTCGTTCTGGCGGACGGCGAGCACCGGCGAGTACACCCGGGTCTGGCTGGACGGCCCGCGAAAGGCCACTTTGGACCGCAGCGCGGCGCAGATCGGTGCGCCCACCGCCTGGAAAGCGGGGCTCACCGGCGAGGGTGTGCCGGTCGCGGTGCTCGACTCCGGCGTCGACAAGACCCATCCGGACCTCGCCGGGCGCGTCGTCGCGGAAAAGAACTTCACCCCGGCGCCCGACGCCGTCGACCGGTTCGGGCACGGCACCCATGTCGCCTCGATCCTCGCGGGCTCCGGCGCGAAGTCGGGCGGCAAGTACCGGGGCATCGCACCCGGCGCGAAGATCATGAACGGCAAGGTGCTGGGCGACAACGGTATGAGCACTGATGTCAGTATCCTGCTCGGGGTCCAGTGGGCAGCCGAGCAGGGCGCCAAGATCGTGAGCATGAGCCTCGTCGCCACCGTCACCCCGGCGTTCGATCCGGTCGTGGAGGCCGTGAACACCCTCTCGGCAGGCCGCGGCACGCTGTTCGTGGTCGCCGCGGGCAACGGTGGCCCCCTCGAAGAGTCGCTCACCTCCCCCGGTATCGCCGAAGCGGCTCTGACCGTCGGAGCGGTCGATCGCGACGACATCCTGGCGCCGTTCTCCAGCCGAGGCCCGCGTCGCCCCGACGGCGCGGTCAAACCCGACATCACCGCGCCAGGCGTCGGAATCGTCGCGGCCAAGGCCGCCGAAAGCCACGACGATCCCCCTGGCGAGGACGGTTACGTCGCGGAATCCGGGACTTCGATGGCCACGCCGCACGTCGCGGGAGCCGCGGCGATCCTCGCGCAGAAACATCCGGACTGGACGGGGTCGCAGCTGAAGGCCGCGCTCACCGCGTCCGCGAAACCCCAAGCAGGGCAAACGGTCTTCGAGCAGGGTTCCGGTCGCGTCGACATCGCGAACGCACTCGACCAGACGTTGTCGACCACACCGGGCAGCGTCGACCTCGGCGTGCAGCCATGGCCGCACCACGGCGGAGCACTCCACCGGGCGTACTCCTACCGCAACGCGGGGACGGCCGAAGTCACCCTCGACCTCACGGTGTCCGGCACCGGCCCGGACGGAAAACCCGCGCCAGGCGTCTTCTCGGTCGAACCCGCCCGCGTCACTGTGCCCGCCGGCGCGGAGCGCACCGTGACGTTGTCGGGTGACGCCACGTCCGCATCGGCCGACGGCGCGTACGGCGGGACAGTGGTCGCGACCTCGGCCCTGACCACGCTGCGCACCCCCGTTTCCCTCAACCGCGAGCCGGAGACCTTCGACGTCACGTTCAACCACTTCGGCACCGACGGCGCTCCCTCGAAGTCGAACGACGCCATCATCGCGTCCCTCGACGGCCCGAAGAACTACTACCTTCCCCGCGCGGAGAGCAGCACGACCCTCCGGCTGCCCAAGGGGCAGTACGTGGCGGAAACCGCGATCTGGGGAGCGGACTACCGGATGGCCTGGCTCGTGCTCCCCACACTGAACGTGGACCGGAACCTGACGGTCGACTTCGACGCGCGAGCGGCGAGGCCGGTCAAGATCACGGCGCCCGACCCCTCGGCACAGCTGGGGGTGGGCGAAGTCGGCTTCAACCGGGTGGGCAAACGCTCGGTCAAAGTGCGCTGGACGTACTTCGGCGGCCTCGACGGGTTCTCGGTGGCACAGCTCGGCCCCGATCTGCCGTCCGCCGAGCTGCTGTCCCAGGTCAGCACGCAGTGGGAGGCGGCCAACGGCGACTTCTACGGGCTCGCCTGGCAGCGCGAGGGCAGCATCCCGACCGGCTTCACCCGCGTGGTGACCAAGGCGGAACTCGCGACCGTCCATGCCGAGCTGGCCACCCCGGCGGCCGGACGCGAGGGCGCCCGCATGGTGTACCCGGCCCCGCGATTCCGCGACGGGCCCGGCAGCTGGCCGCTGACCCGGCGCTTCCCGTTGCCCGCCACCACCACCGAGTACTACACGACCGAGAACATCGCCTGGCATTCCACGCTGGAGGACGGGGAAACCCGGCTCGTCTCACCTGGCCGGGTCTTCACCACGGGCCGGACGTACTGGCAGACGTTCAACCGGGCCGTGTTCGGCCCGGCGTTGCCGCCCGCACTGGACCCGGCGCTGTGGATCTCCCGCACCGGCGACACGATCTCGGCGCAGGTGCCGCTCTTCGGGGACGCGGACGGCAACGCTGGATACTCCACAGTGGACTCCGCCAGCACCGTGCTGTACCGCGACGGCAAGGAAATCGGCCGGACATCGCGGCCGGGATACGGTCAGTTCACGGTCCCGGCCGAGCCGGGCACCTACCGGCTGACCACCGAAGCGAGCAGAAGCGGCGCCGCCGGTCTCAGCAGCCGGGTCAGCTCCGCCTGGACGTTCGGCTCCCGGCAGACCGACGGCCCGGAACGGCTTCCCGTCGGCGTCATCCGCTTCACTCCCGATCTCGACGCGGACAATTCCGCGCCGGCGGGGCGTCCGTACCTGGTTCCGCTCGCGTACTGGCCACAAGGCTCGGACACCGGCGAAGCGCCGAAACACCTCAGTGTGGAGGTTTCCTACGACGGCGGCGTCGTCTGGACCACCGCACCGGTCCTCGCCAACGGGGTCGCGCTGCTGCACCACCCCACCGGCGCGAGCACGGTGTCCTTGCGTGCCAAGGCCGCCGACCGCTACGGCAACACCGCCGAGCAGACCATCATCAACGCCTACAACCTGAAGTGACCACTGGTGCCCCGCGCGGGCCCGGTGTCTTCCTCGACCACCGGGCCCACACGGGAAGCATCACTCGTCCAGCCGGTGAATCCCCGCGGGCGGCGTCGGCGTCTCCGAACCGACCGTGGGCTGCTGCTTCGGCTTGCCCACCTGCCCCTGCAGATTCGCCAGCCAGCCGTGCCACCGCTCCTGCGCCGGCTTGATCAGCCCGCCACCGAACCCGACCACGATCACACCACCGATCGTCGCCAGCACCGCGATCAGGATCGGCCCCGTGATCGCCGTCGCGATGTTCACCTGGCCCAGCGCCGCGATGATGCCGAACGCCATGATCAGCCAGTAGCTGACCGTGCCCAGCAACCGCCCGGCAGGCCGCGCCGCCAGCGCACCCGTCACCGCGCCGCGGACCACGTTCGCGATCGCCGCCGCCACGATGATCAGCACCAGCGCCACCACCACCCGCGGCAGGAACGCGATGATCTCGTTGAGCAGCTGACTCACCGGGTTGGTCGGCCCGAACACCCCGAACGCGAGCTGCAGCGCGATCAGCAGAATGAAGTAGTAGACGATTTTGACCAGGATTCCGGCGGCATCGACGTTCGCCTGCCCCAGCATTCGGGTCAGGCCGGTCTTCTCGATCAGTTTGCTGAAACCGAGTTTCCCGAGCACCAGTTCCAGCGCCTTCGCGATGCCCTTCGCGATGAGCCACCCGATGAACAGGATGATCAGAAAAGCGATCAGTTTCGGAACGAACGTCGCGACCAGGCCCCATGCCTGCCCGAGCCCGTCCTTGAGCTGCTGGCCCACGACAACTCCTTCCCGCCGATTCGTTGCACATTCGCTGCGTGGATCGTTGATCAGCGAGAGGGGCCCGGCAACTCGGGAGTTCCACGATCGAGTGAGTCGGCTAGCGCCGGAAGATCAACGCCATCCATACTTGAACTACCGGTGGGGACCGGGGAGACGAGGCCGTCCGGCGCAGCGAAAACCGCTCAGCGCCGGGCGGCCTCGACAGTATTTTCTGGGGTCGAACCCCAGGCCCCGCCGGGTGGGGCTTCGCCCCCCGGACCCCCCGTTGTGGTCACCATCCGTTCGTTTGTCGCGGTGGTCTCGTGGCGTCCCGGCTTTTATGGCGAGACGTTTGCCTGGTTGTTGACTGTGAACGTCTTTCGGCTTTTTTGGCTTGTTTCTTTACCTGGGGTTTGCGTTTCGCCTCCCCGCGGAGGGTTACCGCGGGGAGGCGATGGTGGCGGGTGATAGTCGTGTGGGTGAAGCGTCCGGGACTGGTCTACTAGGCGGCGCGGAGGGCGTCTCGGAGTTTGACCTTGGCGCCGGTGCGCATGACGGCGTTGCGGTAGATGCGCGCGGCCAGCCAGATCAGCGCCGGGATCAGGGCGATCACCAAGGCGATGGAAAGGACGGCTTCCCAGACCGGGACACCGCCCATCGCCAGGCGGATCGGCATCACCGTCGGCGCGAACACCGGAATGATCGAAAGCACCTCCGCGAAACTGTTCGACGGATCGCTCGGCAGCACCGAAATACCGACCAGATATCCGGCGATCACCAGCATCAGCGCGGGCATCGTCGCCCCGCCGACGTCTTCCTGCCGCGAAACCAGCGCACCGAGTGCGGCGAACACGATCGCGTACATGAAGAACCCGAGCAGATACCACACGACCAGCCACACCACGGTCCCGACCGCCGCCGAAATCGACAGGTCCAGCGCCCCCGTCGCCCGGCCGGAAACCACCCCGACCACGCCGATCAACAGCATCTGGACCAGCCCGACCGTGCCGATGCCGAGCACCTTCCCCGCCATCAGCTGCCACGGTTTGATCGTCGACAGCAACAACTCCACGACTCGCGACGTCTTTTCCTCGACGACACCCTGCGCGACGCTCTGCCCGTTGATCATCAGCGACAGATAGATCAGGATCCCGGTGACGATGCCGAGGAACAACTGCTGCCCGTCGTAGTCGTACGGCTTCTCCATCGGCGAAACGGCCACCGTCGCACCCGCGACCGCGGCATTCACCTTCGCCGGGTCCCCGCCCAGACCGGTGATCTGCTGATTCAGCGCGACCTGCCCGGCGAGCACGTTCAGGACGTTCTTCAGTTTCCCGTTGATGTCCTTCTTGACGACCACCTGGAGCTTGCCGCCGGCGGCACCGGTCAGCAAAGCGTCCAGCGAGCCGTCGGCCACCTTCGCCCGGCCGGCCGCCTCATCCGGCACCGTGCTCGTGGCGATCTTCTCGTCCAGCGTCTTCCCGCTCGCCTCCAACGGAGCCGCGAGCGACGAAGTGGCCGGGAGGACACCCACCGTGGCATCGGCGCCGCTGCCGCCGCTGAACAGTTTGACCACGATCGTCGCGGCGACGATCAGCAGCAGCATCACCGCCGTGCTGACGCGATAGGCCTTGGACCGGAACCGGGTGCCGATCTCGCGAGACGCCACGAGACCGACCGCGGACAGCGGGCTCATCCGGACATCCGGGCCGGAAACGGGCGCGGTCATGCCGCCACCTCCTGGGTCACGACAGAACGGAACAATTCGGTCAGAGACGGCTGCTTGCGGGCGAACTCGCGGACCGGGCCGGTCGCCAGCGCCGCCCGCAGCACTTCCTGGTCGTCCGCACCGTCACCCAGTTCGACCTCGGTCACGGTGCCGTCCCTGCCCAGCACCTTCACGCCCGGCAGCGCGTCGGCCCAGCCGTCCGGCGCCGCCGGGGCGTCGATCAGCAGCCGCACGGTGCCGCCCGCGCGCAGCTCGGTCACCGTGCCGCTGGCCACCATCTGTCCACTTCGGACGATGCCGACGCGGTCGCAGAGCCGCTCCACCAGATCCAGCTGGTGACTGGAGAACACCACCGGGACACCCTCGGCGGCCTTCTCCTTGAGCACCTGGCTCATCACGTCCACCGCCACCGGGTCGAGCCCGGAGAACGGCTCGTCCAGCACCAGGATCCGCGGTTCGTGCACGAGCGCCGCGGCGAGCTGGACCCGCTGCTGGTTGCCCAGGCTCAGCTTCTGCACCTCGTCGTCGCGACGGGCGGCGACGCCGAGCCGTTCCGTCCATTCCTCCGCCGACGCGCGGGCGGCGGCAGCGGACATCCCGTGCAGCCTCGCGAGGTAGGTCAGCTGCTCGGCCACCTTCATCTTCGGGTACAGCCCGCGTTCCTCCGGCATGTAGCCGATGTGCCTGCGCGTCTCGTGCGTGACCGGCTCCCCCGCCCAGCGCACCGCGCCGGAGTCGGCGGCCAGCACGCCGAGCGCGATCCGCATCGTCGTGGTCTTGCCCGCGCCGTTGCTGCCGACGAACCCGAAAAGCTCGCCGGGCCGCACGGAGAAGGTCATCTCACGCAGGGCGACGACGTCGCCGTAGCGCTTGGAGATCGCGTCGATCTCCAGCCCGGGTTCTCGCACGGTGTTCTCTCCCCACTGTGTCTTCCTGTTTCCCCTGGTTACGGATAGTAGAGAGACCGCGACCGACCCGCCTACCGACTCCGGTTGCGGATCCGCCGCCGAAAGTTGCGGATGAGTCGTCCCCGTAGGATCGACCGGTCATGGCGGAAACGAACACCGGACGCCGGGTGGCGAAACACCACGGCCTGTCCGCGAAGACCCTCAGCCGGCTGGAGCACGCCTCCGGGCGGCTCGCCAGCGCGAGCGTCGCGGTGATGGAACAGCGGCTGTCCTGGTTCGCCCGGCTGCCCGCCGACCAGCGTGCCAGCGTGCTGCTGATCACCCAGACCGGCGCGTCCGGGTTCGTCGCCTGGCTGCGCGACGACAAGGAGTCGCTGCGGCTGACCACCGACGCCTTCCGCGACGCGCCCGCTGAGCTCTCCCGCTGGGTCAGCCTGCGGCAGGCCGTGGGCATGGTGCGGCTCGCGATCGAGGTGTTCGAGGAGCAGTTGCCCGAGTTCGCCGCGAACGAGACCGAACGCGCCGCCCTGATCGAGGGAATCCTGCGCTACGGCAGGGAAATCGCCTTCGCCGCGGCGAATTCCTACGCCGCGGCCGCCGAGGCCAGGGGTGCCTGGGACGCACGGCTGGAGGCGCTGGTCGTCGACGGGATCGTCCGCGGCGACGCCGAGGAGGCCGTGCTCTCCCGCGCGGCCGCGCTCGGCTGGGACCCGGCCGCCGCCGCGACCGTCCTGGTCGGCAACCCGCCGTCGGAGGATCCGCCGACCGTCGTGTTCGAGGTCCGCAGCCGGGCCGCGCGGGTGGGCAGGCCGGTGCTGCTTTCGGTGCAGGGCTCGCGGCTGGTCGTCGTCATCGGCGGGCCGACCGAGGGCGGGATCAAGGAGCGGGAAATCCTCGCCAAGATGTCGATCGCCTTCGCCGACGGCCCCGTCGTCGCGGGGCCGACGGTGCCTTCGCTCGCCGAGGCGCACCACAGCGCGTCCGAGGCGCTTTCCGCGCTGCGCGCGGTGGTCGGCTGGCCCGGCGCGCCCCGCCCGGTCCGCTCCGACGACCTGCTCCCCGAACGGGCCCTGTCCGGCGACCCCGAGGCCGAGCGGCTGCTCGTGGAGGAGATCGCCCGGCCGCTGGAGGAGGCGGGGCCCGCGCTCCAGCGCACGGTCGAGACGTACCTGGAGAGCGGCGGCGTGCTGGAAACGTGCGCGCGCACCCTGTTCGTGCACCCGAACACCGTCCGGTACCGGCTGCGGAAGGCCGCCGAACTCACCGGCAGGCACGCCACCGACCCGCGCGACGCGCTGGTGCTGCGGATCGCGCTGACCGTCGGCCGCCTCGCCCGCGGCCGCGGCCTGTGGTGACCGACTTCATAGCGAAAGGTGGTTGAACCCGACAAGGCTTCCGGGTTAAGCGCGGCGATCCTCCGTGTGCCTTTGGAGGTTTCCTCCAATAACGTCGGCAGGACTTGGTGAGCGTCGACATCCCCGCGAAGGGGCACCGGAGTGTTGTCTTGAGGGGTGACAGTCGCAGTCCTCGCTCCCGGCCAGGGGTCACAGGCCCCCGGCATGCTCACGCCCTGGCTCGAACTCGACGGCGCCCGCCCGCTGCTCGAAGACTGGTCCGCCCGCTCCGGGCTCGACCTGATCCGGCTGGGCACCGAAGCCGAGGCCGACGAAATCCAGGACACCGCCGTCGCGCAGCCCCTGATCGTCGCGCTCTCGCTGCTCGCCTTCGACCAGCTGCGGCGCACCGCCCCGGTGCCGAGCGACGCCCCGGTCGCCGGGCATTCCGTCGGCGAGCTCGCCGCGGCCGCGATCGCCGGGGTGCTGTCCGAGGCCGACGCGGTCGCGCTGGCCGCTGTCCGCGGCGCGGAGATGGCGAAGGCCTGCGCGCTGGAACCGACCTCGATGGCCGCGGTCATGCTCGGCGATCCCGAGCAGGTCACCGCCTGGCTGGCCGATCACGGCCTGGCCGCCGCGAACCGCAACGGCGCCGGGCAGATCGTCGCCTCCGGTGCGGCCGACGCCATCGAGCGCATCGTCGCCCATCCCCTCGAGGGCACGAAGATCCGTGCGCTCAAGGTGGCGGGCGCGTTCCACACGCACTTCATGGCGCCCGCCGAAGAGACCCTGCGCAAGTACGCCGTCGAGCTGAGCCCCGCCGACCCCACGCGCCCCCTGCTGTCGAACGCCGACGGCGCGGTGGTCACCAGCGGCGCGGAGTACCTCGAGCGCCTCGTCTCGCAGGTCACCCGCCCGGTGCGCTGGGATCTCACCATGGACGGCCTGGTCTCCCTCGGCGTGACCAGCACCCTCGAACTCGCGCCCGCCGGCACGCTGACCGGGCTGGTCAAGCGGCAGCTCAAGGGCGTCGTGACCACTACCACCGCGCTGAAGTCGCCCGCCGAACTCGCCGCGGTGCAGCAGCGCCAGGAGGACGCTCAGTGACCGACCCTCGCCCCACCCTGCGCCGGCCGCAGGGCACCACCGGGACCCGCATCCTCGGCGTGGGCAGCGCGCAACCGGACAAGATCGTCACCAACGACGACCTGTCGCAGATCATGGACACCAGCGACCAGTGGATCCGTGACCGCGTCGGCATCATCGAGCGCCGCTTCGCCGAGAAGGACGAGCTGCTGGTCGACTTCGCCGTCGCGGCGGGCACGGCCGCGCTGGCCGACGCCGGCGTCGATCCGTCCGAAGTGGACACCGTGATCCTGCCGAACTGCACGATGCCCTCGCTGATCCCGAACGCCTCCGCCCAGGTCGCCGCCCGCATCGGGATCCCGAACCCCGGCGCGTTCGACCTCAACGCCGCGTGCGCCGGGTTCTGCTACGGCCTCGGCGTCGCCTCCGACCTGATCAAGGCCGGTTCGTCGAAGAAGGCGCTGGTGATCGGCGCCGAGAAGCTGACCGACTCGGTCGACCCGACCGACCGCGCGAACGCGATCATCTTCGCCGACGGCGCGGGCGCGGCGGTGGTCGGCGCGGCCGACGAGCCCGGCATCGGCCCGGTCGTCTGGGGCAGCGCCGGTGAGCTGGTCGACCTGATCTACATGCGCGACCACAAGTACATCTACCAGGAGGGCCAGTCGGTCTTCCGGTGGGCGACCACGCAGATCGCGCCGATCGCGTTGCAGGCGCTGGCCGCGGCCGGGCTCGATCCGTCCGATGTGGACGTCCTGATCCCGCACCAGGCCAACCTGCGCATCGTCGAGGCGATCGCGAAGAAGCTGCGTGCCAAGGGTGCCCGCGAGGACATGGTCGTCGCCGACGACATCAAGTACTCCGGCAACACCTCGTCGGCCTCGATCCCGCTGGCGCTGGACCACATGCGCAAGGCGGGCACCGTGAAATCCGGCGACCTCGTGCTGGCCGTCGGCTTCGGCGCCGGACTCTCCTACGCGGGCCAGGCGTTCGTCTGTCCCTAGTGGATACTTTCCCCGCGGGCGCCGTGCCCGCGGGGCACACGAAAGAACACCGAGAAGGGAACAACCCCATGGCTGACAACACTGAGATCCTCGCCGGCCTCGCCGAGATCGTCGAAGAGGTCGCCGGTGTGGCTCAGGACGACGTCACCACCGAGAAGTCGTTCGTGGACGACCTGGACATCGACTCGCTGTCGATGGTCGAGATCGCCGTGCAGGCCGAGGACAAGTTCGGCGTCAAGATCCCGGACGACGAGCTCGCCAACCTGAAAACCGTCGGCGACGCGGTCAACTACGTGTCCGCCAACCAGAACTGAGGCCTTTCGTACCCGGATCGGGGCCCGCCCGGTCCGGAGCCGACCTTGGGGAGTTCTCCATGAGCACCAACGACGTCGTGGTCACCGGCCTGGGGGCCACCACCCCGCTCGGCGGGGACGTCGCGTCCACCTGGGACGGTCTCCTGTCCGGGAAGAGCGGGGTCCGCACGATCGAGGCCGAGTGGGCCGAGAAGATCGACCTGCCGGTCAAGATCGGCGCCCCGCTGGCGGTCGAACCGTCCGAGATCCTGCCGAGGGTGCAGGCCCGGCGCCTGGACCGCTGTGAGCAGATCGCGCTGATCGCGGCCCGGCAGGCCTGGGCCGACGCCGGTTTCGCGGAACAGACCGACGAGCACACCGACGTCGAGCCCGAGCGGCTCGGCGTGGCGATCGGCACCGGCATCGGCGGCCCGGTCACGCTGCTCCACCAGCACGATCTGCTGAACGAGCACGGCATCCGCAAGGTGTCGCCGCTGACCGTGCCGATGCTCATGCCCAACGGTCCCGCCGCGCACGTCGGCATCGAGCTGAAGGCGCGGGCCGGGGTGCACTCGCCCGCTTCCGCGTGTGCTTCGGGCGCCGAGGGCATCGCCGCCGGGGTCGAGATGATCCGGTCCGGGCGGGCCGACGTCGTGGTGGCCGGTGGCGCCGAGGCGTGCATCCACCCGATCACGCTGGCCGGTTTCGCCCAGGCCCGCACGGTGTCCACCCGCAACGACGACCCGGCCGCCGCGTCGCGGCCGTTCGACGCCCACCGGGACGGGTTCGTCCTCGGCGAGGGCGCCGGCGTGGTCGTCCTGGAGCGGGCGGACCGGGCCAGGGCACGGGGCGCGCGGATCTACGCGACGCTGGCCGGGCACGGCATCACCTCCGACGCCTACCACATCACCGGCAACCACCCCGAGGGCATCGGCCAGATCGCGGCCATGCGCGCGGCGATGAAGATGGCCGGGCTCTCGCCCGCCGACATCGGGCACGTCAACGCGCACGCGACGTCGACCGTCGTCGGTGACGTCGGCGAAGCGGCGGCGATCAAGAACGCGGTCGGCGACCACCCGGTGATCACCGCGCCGAAGGGCGCGCTCGGTCACCTCGTCGGCGGTGCCGGCGCGGTCGAGGGCATCGCCACGATCCTGGCGCTGTACCACGGCATCGTGCCCGCGACGCTCAACCTGGCCGATCTCGACCCGAAGGTCCAGCTGGACGTCGTCCAGGGCGAACCGCGCAAGGTCGAGCTCGGCGCCGCGATCAGCAACTCGTTCGGGTTCGGCGGCCACAACGTCGCCCTGCTGGTCACCCAGGCCTGAGAGAGCTGAAGGGGGGTTGTGAATCCGACGAAGAGGGGGTAAACGACGCGACGCCCGCAGTGGAGATGGACAGCGCCCAGAGCAAAAAAACAGGG
>NZ_JBHYIQ010000088.1:0-25031 GCF_042739895.1 Amycolatopsis sp. NPDC059021 | reverse complement strand
GGGGGGGGGGGGCTGCGGCCGGCTGTTGCGGGGCGCACGCGGTGCCCCGTCTTGTCTGGTCCGGGCCATTACCCCCCCCCCCCCCCCCCACACCCCCCCCTTCAGCGCGTCTTACGAGAGGAACGTCCCCTTCAGCACTTCTCGTGGACCGGGTTGTCGTTCTGGGAGCCCTTGTCGACGCGGAGGCCGTTGCCCTCCCGGACCAGCGGCATCATGAGCCGCCAGCGGATGCACGGCTCCTTGAAGTCGGGCGGCGCTTCCGAGGAGGCCTGGGTACTGGTGAAACCGACGAGCACCCGCAGTGCCCCGGCGGTGCCCGGCTCGATCCGGTAGACCCGGATGCTGCCGTCCCTTGTGGACCGGAAGTCGGCCTGGAACCGCTGCGGTGGCTTACTGCTGTACAGCTCGCTGGTGACCGACGTCGTCCACTTCGCGTAGTTGCGCTCGTTGATCGCGCTGAAGTACGTCTGCAGCACCGAGCGGACGGCTTCCTGCTGCGGGTGCGCTGCCGCGTCCGGGCTGAGTTCGACGGTGTCCGGCCCCGGCTCCTGGTCCGGGCGCAGCGGCGTGGACGTCGCGGGGGTGACCGTGTGCCCGGCGGCGGTGCCCGCGGGAACGGCGTCCGGGCGGCTGTAGACCTCGCGGGCCAGCAGCCCGACACCGACGGTCAGGGACGCGACGACGACGAGAACAGGGACCAGCCAACGCTGACGGGTCGGGGTACCGGCACTCACCCCAAGAGGTTAGCGGCCGCCCACCCGGGCTACCCGACCTGGTGCAGCCAGGTGACGGGAGCGCCGTCGCCGGCGTGCCGGTAGGGCTCCAGCGCCTCGTCCCAGCTCGCGGCCAGCAGCTCGTCGAGCTGGTGGGCGAGCGCTTCGCCCGCCCTCGTCTTGGCCACCAGCGCGCGCAGCTGATCCTCGCCCACGACGATGTCGCCGTTGGCGCTCGTCCGCCCGTGCCACAGGCCGAGGCCCGGCGCGAAGCAGAACCGCTCACCGTCGACGCCCGCGCTGGGCTCCTCGGTGACCTCGAAGCGCAGCATCGGCCACGCCTTGAGGGCGGCGGCGAGTTTGCCGCCGGTGCCCGTAGGCGCGCGCCAGCCGCACTCGGCACGCAGCTGACCCGGACTGGCAGGCTGCGCCGTCCACTTCAGCTCGACTCGGGCACCCAGGGTGCCCGAAATAGCCCACTCGACGTGCGGACAAACCGCAGACGGCGACGAGTGGACGTACACCACGCCTCGGGTGTTGCCACGGGTGCTCACTGCTGACCTCCGCTTGCTCGACGAGGGACGTCTTCCCCTACGGCCTCTCCCGAGCGATGCAGGTCTGGGCTCTCGTGCCAGTTCCCGATACGTGTAGCACATTCTGCACCCCAACCGTGCTGTTTGGCCACACGAACACCACAAGTCCCACGGTTATGGGGGCGGGGGCCCGAAAACCGGCATGGTCAGCCCGCCGGGAGCCGACCGTATCGGGTTTCCGGGTCCCCCGCCAGGGTGATCAGGAACGAGCGCCGAGTGAGGTCGCCGCCGCGACCACGTCCACCAGGCCGGTTCCCTTGTCGAAACTGGAGGTGTACGGGCCGTTCACGACGTACGGCGCGCCGTTGACGTATTTGTACGCCGTCGTTTTGATCGCCCGCTCGATGTCGCCCGCGGAAGCCGAAGGCGCGGCCTGGAACAGCTGCGCGACGATCCCGGTGATCTGCGGTGCCGCCATCGACGTCCCGCTGATCACGTTGTAGGTGGCCAGATCCAGTGGTCCAGGCCCGTTTTTCGGCTGAAGTCCCTGCGTGCAGATCAGCAGCGTCACGCCGCAGGCGGAAAGGATGTTCTCGCCCGGCGCGGAGACGTCCGGCCAGCTCGCGGGGTCGGTCTTGAGGCCCCGTGAGGAAAACGTGGACACCGAGCCGTCGCGCGTGCCGGTGCCCTGGTCGTTGTAGGAGGCCACGGACAACACCCCGGGCGTCGGGTCCTGGCCGGGTGGATTGGACAGGTTCTTCGAGCCGTCACCGCCGTCGTTGCCGTTGGCCCACACCGTGACCACGCCCTCGGCGGCCAGCGCGCGCTGCAGTTTGACCGTCGCCGAGGCGGGGTCGAACGCGCCGCCGCCGCTCGGGCCGTAGGAGTTGTTGATCACCTTGATCGGCGGGCACACCGCGGGCGAAACCCCGGCGCCGCACGGCGCGGCGTGGTGTTCCAGCACCCAGTTCAGCGCCGCGTCGGTGCCCAGCACCAGCAGCGCCGCCCCGGTCGAGATCGCGGTGATCTTCGAGCCAGGCGCGGATCCGCCGACCCTCGTGCCGTCGGACAGCGTCAGGTCGTTGCCCGCCGCGATACCGGTGACGTGCGTCCCGTGCCCGCCGAGCGAGAGCGTGTCGGTGTCCACAGTGGTCGGTACGTCCACGATGCAGTTCGTCGCCGTGCCGTCGGCGCAAAGGCTCTTGAGGCTGCGCACCACCCTCGTCGAGCCGTCCGGCGCGCGGAACGCCGGATGGGTCGGGTTCACGCCGGTGTCGATGATCGCGACGCCGACACCGCGCCCGTCCAGCGGAGCGCCGTTCGCGTCCTTGAGCGTCGTCCTCGCCTGGAGGCTGCGCGTCGCGGTGGTGCCGGTGCTGCTCGCGGCCGTCCTCAGTGGATCGTTGCTCTCGACGTAGCTCACGCCGGGGAGACGCCGCACGGCACGCACCTGGTCGGCCGTCCCGCCGGCGGCGACGACGCCGATGCGGTCGAACGAGGTGACCGGTGTCAGCCCCGCCGAGCGCACCGCGTCCGTCGCGGTCGCGACGTCGGCGGCGTGCACGAGCGCCGTCACCCTCGTCCCGCCCGTTACGGTGTCGAGCAGCCGGGTGAGCCCCGAAGAGACGGGGGCGAGTGGATCGGCGGCCACCGGCGCGGCCACGAGGACGGGAAGCGCGAGCAGCGCGGCGAGCACCGCGGATCGCCTGCGCCAGGAACGGGGTACGGCCATCGGACCCTCCTGAAGTGGGGAGCGGGCACTACTTCCGCCCCCCAACGAGTGAACACCCGTCCGGGTGACGGTTGTCACGACGACGCGTATCCCCGCCGCACCCCTTTCGGAGGGTGAGACAAAAGAAGTCCCCGTGTCGCGTGGCTCCCGGGGCCCGGCGCGCTAGCGTGTGCGCGAACGAGACGGAAAAACACTGTCCGGGGAGGGTTCGTGCGACTCGTACGCCTCGCTCAACAGCCGTCCCGGGTCGCCGAAGACGTCCGGGCCGCACTTGCCTCGCTGGGCCGCGGCAGCACCGTGATCGGCGGTGTCGCGCTGATCGGTGCCGACCCGGTCGGCGAGGGCACGCCCGTGGAAGCGGTCGTCGTGCTGCCCAAGGGCGTCCTCATCGTCATCGGCGTCGACCTGCCGGACCCCGCGCTGCGGCTGGAGGCACCGCTGAGCGCGCAGTGGAAGGCGGACGGCTGGCCGCTGGTGCACGGCGACGACACGGTGAACCCGGCGACCGAGGCACTGGACGTCTCGCAGGCCTGCGAGCGCAGGATCGCCGAGATCGCCCCCGGCGCGGCGCCGATCGGCACGATCCTCGCGGTCGGCCCGTATGTCGAGACCGTCGAACAGCCACCGGCGGACCTCGCCGGCCCGGTCCGCGTGCTCTACCCGACCCCGACCTCGATGCTCGCCGCCACCGTCTCGCTGGCCACGGCCCGCCGCCCGCGCTCGATCGACCAGGCCCGCGCGCTCATCGAGGCGCTCGCGCCCGGCACGTCCGACCTGTCCGACGAGGTCCTGCTCGGCGAGGGCTTCAGCCAGTTCTCCGACAACGAGCAGACGGTCATCCGGGAAAATCCCCTGGTCGCGGCCGCGCCGACGAGACCGGTGCCGCCACCGGAACCGCCAGCGAAACCGGCCCCTGTCCCCGCCGCGGTGCCGAGCCCGCCGGTCGCGTCGGCCCCGGCGGCAGCGCCGGTCACGGCAGCCGCGTCGGCTGCGGCCCAGGCCGAGCCCGTGGCGCGGCAACCCGCGCAGGCTCCGGCCAAGCCCGCGCCACCCCGGCGCACACCCGCCCCGCCGGTGGCGCAGCGGCCGCCGACCCCACCGCCCGCGGTGTCCGATCCGGAACCCGCGCCCGCCGCTCCCCCCACGCCTCCGGCGCCTCCCGCAGCCGGCGCCACCGCAGCCACCGCGGCGGCCACAGGGGCCACGCCGCCGCGACAGCCCGAGCAGCCGCGTCCGGAGCCCGTTCAGCCGGAGAATCAGCCGGAGAAGAAGTCCCGCACCGTCCGCTGGCTGCCGCTGGGCGCGATCGGGCTGCTGGTCGTGCTGCTCGTCGCGGCGATCGTGGTGGCGGCGAACAGCTCCTCCGACACGCCCGCGCCCGTCGCGAACCCGAGCGCTCCCCCGGCGACGCCGCCGCCGACCCCGGTGTCCAGCACCCCGCCGAGTACCCCGGTGCAGAGCCTCGAATTCACCCGGCGAGCGAGCAGCGCGGACCAGCGCTGCGCGTCGCACGCGTTCGGCGACGTCCAGGTGAGCCTGCAACGCACGAGTTGCGCCGGGGTCCGCCGCGCGAGTTTCGCCGCGACGGTCGACGGGCGGCCCGCCGCGGTCACCGTCGGCATCGTGGACTTCACCAGCAGTGGGCAGGCCGCCGCGTTCAAGGCCATCGCCGACACCCCTGGCGGAGGCGGCATCCTCGACGTCGCCACCGAGACCGGCCAGTGGAACGGCGAAGTCCCGCGCTTCGAGAACGCCGCCTACCAGAGCAAGCTCGACGGCGCCTCGGTGCGGCTCGTGCAGGCCGTGTGGCTCACCGGACCGTCCACTTCGGACGACCCGGCCCTGACCCGCGCCGCGCAGGCCGCCCTGGACCAGCCGGTCTCGTAGGGCGAACTCGCGTACCTGGATGGCGAACACGCGTACCGGAACGGACAACACGACGTCGATTCTCCTTCGGTCGTGTCGTCCATCCAGGTACGCGAGTCGTCCGTCTGGGTACGCGAGTCGTCCGGAGCGGCGTGGGGCCTAGAGTCCGTAGGCTTCCAGGAGGCGCAGCCAGACCTCGCTGATCGTCGGGAACGCCGGGACGGCGTGCCACAGGCGCGAGAGCGGTACCTCGCCGACGATCGCGACGGTCGCGGCGTGCACGAGATCCGCGACGTCCTGGCCCGCGAAGGTCGCGCCGAGCAGCACCTCGCGTTCGGTGTCGACGACGATCCGCGCCTTGCCGGCGTACCCGTCGGCGTGCAGGGACGAACCGGCGACCGCGATGTCGATCTCGACGACCCGGTCGGCCGAGCCCTCGCGCGCGTCCGCGAGCCCGACCGCGGCGATCTCCGGGTCGGTGAACACCACCTGCGGGACGGCGTGGTGATCGGCGGTCGCGGTGAACGGGCTCCACGGGCCGGCGGCCACCTGCTCGCCCTTGGCCAGCGCCGCGACGGTGTCGCCCGCCGCCCGCGCGGCGTACTTGCCCTGGTGCGTCAGCGGCGCGCGGCCGGTGACGTCGCCCGCCGCGTAGAGCCAGCCACCGTCCACAGCGGACACCCGGCCGGTGTCGTCCACGTCGAGGGGCTTCCCCTCGGCCAGCCCCAGCCTGCCGAGGCCGAGTCCGGTGGTGGCCGGACGGCGCCCGGTGGCGACGAGCAGTTCGCCGACCACGATCCGCGAACCGTCCTTCAGTTCCAGCTCGGTGCCGCCGTCCACAGCGGACACCCGGTTCAGGCCGGAGTTAGCGTGGACGCGCACCCCGTCGGCACGCAGTCCGTCCAGGACGGCGTCCCCGGCGAACGCGGGCTGCCGGGGAAGCGGACGTTCCCCGGTGATGATCAGGTGGACCTCGGCGCCGAGCCGGGCCCACGCCTGCGCCATCTCGACACCGACGACCCCGCCGCCGAGCACGCCGAGCCGCGCGGGCACCGACGAAGCGGACGTGGCCTCGCGCGAGCCCCACGTCCGGATCGTCTCCAGCCCCGGGATCGGTGGTGTGCTCGGCACGCTGCCGGTGCACACGATCACCGCATGGCGTGCGGTGAGAACCCGGTCACCGTCCACGGTGACCTCCCGGTCACCGGTGATTTCGGCGTGCCCGCGCACCGGTTCGATCCCGGCGCCGCGCGCCCAATCGACCTGCCCGGTGTCGTCGCCCTTACCGGTGAACCAGTCCCGGCGCGCGAAAACCTTCTCCGGGTCGAGCCGGTCGCCGACCGGTACCCCGGGCATCCGCTTGGCCGCGGCCAGCAGATTTCCCGGGCGCAGCAACGCCTTGCTCGGGATACACGCCCAATAGGAGCATTCCCCGCCGAACCGCTCGTGCTCGACGAGGGCGACCTTCAATCCCCCTCGCGCCACTCGCTCGGCGGCGACCTCGCCCACTGGTCCCGCCCCGATCACAACGACATCGAAAGTCTGTGCCGACATGGGTTCAGCGCACACCACCACGCGAGTTCGCGCAAGCCAGCGGTTATCCTCATCAGCGAACTGCAAGGAATCGGCGGTATCGGGGGCCAGTATCGTCGCCGACCCGTTGCGCGCAGTACGACGATCGAGCACGGGAGGTTTTCGTGGCCAGGAACACGGCGGTGCACTTGCTGGACGATCTGACCGGGGATCCGGCGGCGGAAACGGTCGCCTTCTCGCTGGACGGAATCGACTACGACATCGACCTTTCCGACGACAACGCCGTGGCGCTCCGGTCGTTCCTCGACACCTACGTCCGGAACGGCAGGCGGATCGGCGGGCGCAAGCGCAGGCCCCGCATCGTCCCCGGTGCGAAGAAGAGGGCGCGCGCCACCAAGGCCGCCAAGCCGGTCGCGGGCCGCAAGGCCGCGAGCGCCCCGAAGGCCACCACGAAGACGGCCGCCGCGAAGACCACCGCCAAGAAGGCCCCGGCCAAGGCGGCTCCCGCGAAGAGCACGGCGAAAACCGCCGCCGCGGCCAAGACCGCGCCGAAGAAGAGCGCCGCGAAGCCGGCGGCCAAGAGCACCACCAAGGCCACCGCCACCAAGGCCACCACCGCCAAGCCCGCCGCCGCGAAGACGCGCGCGAAGGCACCGGCGAAGACCGCCACGGCGGCGAAGAAGGCCGAGCCTGCCACTCGCTCTCGCGCCAAGAAGGTCGCGGCGCCGAAGGCCGAAGCACCGAAGAGGGCAGCGCGGAAGGTCCCGACGGTGACCTTCTCCGCCGCCGAACAAGGCTGAATCCACCGGACGAGAACCGACCGAGGGGGATTTTCCTTCCCGTTGCCGGGAGGAGAATCCCCCTCGCTTCGTCGGGTCTTCAAGTCCGTGAAGGCCTCCTTACCGGCGCTGAGCGCTGGTAAGGAGGCCTTCACGGACCAACACTCAAAAGGGGCCTGTGCGCGGCGGTGAGCGGCTCAGCCGAGCAGCGCGTCGGTGCGCTGCGCGCCCTCGGAATGCCAGCCGGGGTACCGGTACCGCGTGTGCAGCAGCTCCCGCTGTTTGTCCACTTCGGACTGTGCCGGTGGCCGGGGCACCAGCGGGCCCAGCACCGCCGAGGCCGCGTCGCGGACGGCGGCCTCGACCGTGGCGAGACCGGGCCGCAACCCGTGCTCGGCCAGTGACGCCACCGGGCTGCGATGGGAATCCAGCGGGCGAGGGTCCGGCGGCGGTCCGGTGAGGTAGGCGCCGACCCGGTCCGCGGCCGTGTCGACGAGCAGCGTGGAATGCGCGAGCAACCCCGTCTTCGTACGGAATACGGCGAAACCGCAGAGCTTCGCCTCACCGACGAACAACCCGCGCTCCCCGATCTTCGCGGGCAGCCCGAGGCTCTCGACGGCGGCGTGCATCACCGCGCCGATCGCCTCGAGCGGCCGCTGTGCCGGATCAGGGTGCACGAGCGTCACGTTGAGGTTGCCCGGGTCGTGGAACACCGTCCCGCCACCGCTGGCGCGGCGCAGCACCGGGATCCCGTCCCGCGCACAGGCCTCGAGCCGGACCTCGCGGGCGATCTTCTGCCCGCGTCCGACCACGACACACGCCGGATTGCGCCAGAGCCACAGCACCGGCGCCTCCTGCGCGACCCGCAGCAGGGCCTCGTCGAAAGCCAGATTCTCGGCCGGATCCGCGAACTCTGCCCGCACATCCGACCCGGGATTCAAAGTGCTTTCAGCTCCTCGACGATCTCGCCCACCGACGACTTCGCGTCGCCGAAGAGCATGCTGGTCTTGGGATCGTAGAACAGGTCGTTGTCGATCCCGGCGAAGCCCGAGCTCATGCCACGCTTGAGCACGATGATCGAACGGCTGTCGCTGACCTTGAGGATCGGCATGCCGTAGATCGGCGAACCGGGGTCGGTCTCCGCGGCCGGGTTGGTCACGTCGTTGGCGCCGATCACCAGCGCGACGTCGGTCTGCGCGAACTCGGAGTTGATCTCGTCCATCTCGCGCAGCTGCTCGTAGGGCACGTCGGCCTCGGCGAGCAGGACGTTCATGTGCCCCGGCATCCGGCCCGCCACCGGATGGATGGCGTAGGCGACGGTGATTCCCTTGGCCTCCAGCAGTTTCGCCATCTCCCGCACCGCGTGCTGGGCCTGCGCGACGGCCATGCCGTAGCCCGGCACGACGACCACCTTGTTCGCGTACGCCATCTGGATCGCGGTGTCGGCGGCGCTGGTGCTGCGCACCGGACGCTGTTCGCCGGACCCGCCACCGGAGGCGACCGCGGTGCCGCCGCCGAAGCCGCCCGCGACGATCGCCGGGATGGACCGGTTCATCGCCTTGGCCATCAGGTTGGTCAGGATCGAACCGGACGCGCCGACGATCATGCCCGCCACGATGAGCGCGGTGTTGGACAGCGCGAGCCCCATCGCCGCGGCCGAAAGCCCGGTGAACGCGTTGAGCAGCGAGATGACCACCGGCATGTCGGCACCGCCGATCGGCAGCACCACGGTGAGGCCGAGCACGGCCGCGGCCAGCAGCAGCCCGATCATCAGGATCTCGGCGTCCCCGCCGGAGGCGATCCACACCGCGCAGCCGACCGCGACGATCAGCAGGAGCAGGTTGACCGGCTGCTGTGCCTTGCCCATGGTGACCGGCTTGCCGGAGATCAGCTCCTGCAGCTTGCCGAACGCGATGAGCGAGCCCCAGAAGGAGATCGAGCCGATCAGCGCGGCGAACAACGAGGCGATCGCGACGTACGCCGGTTCGTGCGCGTAGCCGTCGGTGGTGCGGAACTCGACCCAGGCGATGAGCGCGACCGCGCCACCGCCGACGCCGTTGAACAACGCCACCATCTGCGGCATCGCGGTCATCTTGACCTGACGCGCGGACGGGATCCCGACCAGCACGCCGATGCCGACGCCGAGGACGATCAGCAGCCAGTTGCCCATGCCGGGGGTGAGCAGGGTCGCGATCACCGCGATGCCCATGCCCGCGGCGGCGATCCAGTTGCCGCGCACCGCGGTCCGGGGCCCGGTGAGCCCCATCAGGCCGTAGATGAACAGCGCGAAGGCGATGATGTAGAGGACGGCGATGAGCTCGGTCACTGGTCGCCCTCCTTCTTCTCCGTCTCGGGCTTCTTCCCCTTGAACATCGCCAGCATCCGGTCGGTGACCAGGAACCCGCCGACGACGTTGATCGTGCCGAAGGCGATCGCGATGACGAGCAGGATCCTGTTGAGCACACCGTCACTGGTGTCGAGGCCGAGCACGAGCAGCCCGCCCAGCAGGACGATCCCGTGGATGGCGTTGGTCCCGGACATCAGCGGCGTGTGCAGGGTGTTGGGCACCTTGGAGATCACCGCGAAGCCCACGAATCCGGCGAGCACCAGCACCGCGAGGTTTTCCACCAGTGTCGTCACCGGTCACTCCCTTCCCCGCGCCCGGCCACGCAGGCCCCGGCGACGATCTCGTCGGAGAAGTCGAGCGTGAGCCTTCCTTCGCCGTCCACCAGCAGTTCGAGCAGTTCGGTCACGTTGCGGGCGTAGAGCTCGCTGGCGTGCGCGGGCATTTCGGCGGGCAGGTTGAGCGGCCCGGCGATCGTGACGCCGTGCTCGACGACCGTCTCGCCGGGTTTCGTCAGCACGCAGTTGCCGCCGGTCTCCGCGGCGAGGTCCACCACGACACCGCCGTCGGGCATGCCCTTGACGGCGTCCTCGGTCACCAGCGTCGGCGCCTTGCGGCCCGGTACGAGCGCGGTGGTGATCACGACGTCGAACTTCGTGATCGCCTCGGTGAGCCTGCGTTGCTGTTCGGCTCGTTCCTCCTCGGTCAGCTCGCGGGCGTACCCGCCCTCGCCGACCGCCTCGATGCCGAGGTCGAGGAACTGCGCGCCCAGCGAGCGCACCTGCTCGCCGACCTCGGGCCGGACGTCGTAGCCGGTGGTCTGCGCGCCGAGCCGCTTCGCCGTGGCGAGCGCCTGCAAACCGGCGACGCCGGCACCGAGCACGAGCACCTTCGCCGGGGGCACGGTGCCCGCGGCGGTGGTGAGCATCGGGAAGAACCGGGGCAGGTTCTCCGCCGCGAGCAGGACCGCGCGATAGCCCGCGACACCGCTCTGCGAGGACAGCGCGTCCATCGCCTGCGCGCGGGAAATGCGCGGGATGGCCTCGACGGCGAACGCGCGTACACCGGCTTTCTCCAGTGCCGCCACGCCGTCCGGGTCACCGCGGGGATTGAGGAATCCAATGAGGACGGTCCCGGCCTTGAGCCGGGCGAGTTCCTCCGCCGTGGGTGCCGCCACCTTGACCACGATGTCGGCGTCCCACGCGTTCCCGAGTTCGGCGCCCGCCTGCTCGAACGCGTCGTCGGGCACGTACGCGCCCGCCCCGGCACCCGATTGGACCACTACTCGCAGTCCGCGGTTGGCCAGTCTGCCCACCAGCTTGGGCACGAGCGCCACCCGGCGCTCGCCCGGCCTGGATTCAGCGACGACGCCTACTGTGAGCCGCTTTTCGTTTTCCGCCACGCGAGGTCCTCTCGTGCGAGATCCCGATCACGCCTGCGAGGTTCTTACCACGTCTGGCGGTCCGGGGACATGCCCGGAAGTCAGCGGCTGACCCAGTGCGGCACTCCGGCGAGGAGGAACCGGAGCCGCTTTTCGGCCACTCCGATGAGGCGTTCGTCGGTTTCTTTGTCACGCGGCTGCGTCTCGAGCAGCTCCAGGACTGTGGCCAACATCGCTGTGACGATGAGCTCGGCGAGCATGTGCAGATCCTCGGTGGTCCAGGTGCGCAGCTGATCGAACCGGGCGAGGTCGATCGCGAGATCGCTGGAGAACAACCGCAGCTCCACGCCGATCGCGCGGGCCACCGGGCCGCTGCCGCCGTACCGTTCCCTGGTCAGGAACCGGAAATGGTCCTCGTGTGCGCGTACGTGCTCGTAAAGCGTGCGCACCGAGGCCTCGATCAGCTGCTCGTAGTCACCCGGACGGCGGCGCGCGGCGCGGATCATCCCGCGCAGCGTGCGCATGGACTCCTCCACCAGCGCGACGCCGAGTTCCTCCATCGAGGCGAAATGCCGGTAGAACGCCGTCGGCACGATTCCCGCGCGCTTGGCGACCTCGCGCAGCGAAAGGCTCGCGAACCCGCGGTCGGCCAGCAGATCCAGCGCGGCGGCGAGCAGGGCCTGCCGCGTGCGCTGCTTGCGCTCCTGCCTGCTCACCGGCTCCACCGCTTCCGACACGACCGACAGCGTACGGGCGTTCGCGGTATTGCTCACGTCACATCTGCCTTCTTCCGCTCCGACATTGACAACGCACCCGGTCATGCACTCCACTATTCAGTGTACAGCCGTTCACTCAATTCGGGAGATGTGATGACGGCACTGCTGCCACGAACCGGCCGCGTCCGCGCGCTGGCGTCGCTGGCCGAGGCCCTGCTGACGCCGCACGGCATGGACCGCTACCTCGAGCTGATCGACCCGATGCTGGTGCGCCGCGAGATCCGCGGCCTCGTGACGGACGTACGGCACCAGACGCCGGACACGGTCACCCTCACCGTCCGGCCGTCGAGGGCGTGGCGGGGGTTCACCGCGGGCCAGTACGTCCGGGTCACGCTCGACATCGACGGGGTCCGGCGCACCCGCTGCTATTCGCCGTCGTGCTCGCAGCACCGGGCGGACGGCCTGCTCGAGTTCACGATCAAGGCCGACCCGCAGGGCCTGGTTTCCCGGCACCTCAAGGCCAACGCCGGGGTCGGCACGGTACTCGGACTGTCCACTGCGGACGGTGCGTTCACCCTGCCGGAGGCGCGGCCGGACCGCGTCGTGCTGATCAGCGGCGGCAGCGGGATCACGCCGGTGCTTTCGATGCTGCGCACGCTCGTCGACGAGGGACATCCCGGCGAAATCGTTTTCCTGCACTACGCGAACACCGCGGCCGACGTGCTCTACCGCGACGAGCTCGCGTCGCTGGCCGCACGGCATCCCGCGCTGCGTGTCGTCCACGCCTACACCCACGCCAAGCGCGGCGCGACCCTGCACGGGTTCTTCTCCGCGCGTCATCTGGCGAAGGCCGCGCCGTGGTACCGGGACGCCGAAACCTACCTGTGCGGGCCGAAACCGCTGATGGACTCGGTCCGCGACGTGTACGCCGAGGCCGGGCTGAGTGAACGCCTGCACACCGAGGAGTTCACTCCCCCGGCGTTGACCTTCGACACGGACAGCGCCGAGGGCCGCGTGCGGTTCGCCCGCAGCGGCCGGGAATGCGAGAACTCCGGCGTCCCGCTGCTGGAGCAGGCCGAGGCCGCCGGGCTGCGCCCGGAGCACGGCTGCCGGATGGGCATCTGCTTCTCGTGCACGCGGGTCAAGACCGCGGGCCAGGTACGCAACGCCAGGACCGGCGAGGTCTCCGGCGAAGAGAACGAGGAAATCCAGCTCTGCATCTCCGTCCCGGTCGGGGACGTCGAGATCGATTTGTAAGCCGTAAGGAGCGTTTGTCATGACCGGTCTGCAGGACCGCCTCACCCCGCAACAGGTCGAGGACTTCGGCCGCGAACTCGACGAGCTGCGCCAGCGGATCGTCGACGACCTCGGCCAGGCCGACGTCGACTACATCCACAACATCATCAAGACACAGCGCGGCCTCGAAGTCGCCGGGCGCGCGCTGCTGTTCGCCGGGTTCTTCCCGCCAGCGTGGCTCGCCGGGGTCACCGCGCTCTCGGTCGCGAAGATCCTGGACAACATGGAGATCGGGCACAACGTCATGCACGGCCAGTACGACTGGACCCGTGACCCGGCGCTGAGCTCGCAGCAGTTCGAATGGGACACCGTCGCGCCCGCGGAGAACTGGCGGCATTCGCACAATTACATCCACCACACGTACACGAACATCGTCGACAAGGACCGCGACGTCGGCTACGGCATCCTGCGCATGGACCCGGCGCAGAAATGGCATCCGTACTACCTGGGCAACCCGGTGTACGCGACGCTGCTGGCGATCTTCTTCCAGTGGGGCGTGATGATGCACGACCTCGAGGTCGAGAAGGTCGTGAAGGGCGAGCGGACGTTCGAGGAGAACCGGCCGATCCTGAAGAAGATCGTGCGCAAGGCGGCCCGGCAGATCGGCAAGGACTACGTGCTCTTCCCACTGCTGACCGGCCCGCTCGCACCGCTGACGTTCCTGGGCAACGCGACCGCGAACCTGACCCGCAACCTGTGGGCGTTCGCGATCATCTTCTGCGGTCACTTCCCCGCCGACGTCGAGAGCTTCACCGAGGAGGAGACCGCCGAAGAGACGCGGGGCCAGTGGTATCTGCGGCAGATCCTCGGCTCGGCGAACATCAGCGGCAGCCCGCTGTTCCACATCATGAGCGGGAACCTCTCGCACCAGATCGAGCACCACCTGTTCCCGGACATCCCGGCGCGGCGCTACCCGGAGATCGCCGGCGAGGTGCGGGCGATCTGCGAGAAGTACGGCCTGCCGTACCACACGGGTCCGCTGCACCGGCAGCTCTGGTCGGTGGCGAAGAAGATCGTGAAGCTGGCGCTGCCGTGGACCGGCGAGCGGTCCGCACCCGCTACCGTGGAACGCGACCGTGCACTCCGAGCAGCGTAGGGAACCTCTCATGGTGGGTCAGTTCGAGAGCGGCAAGGACACAGTTCAGGTGATCACCGAATCGGCGGCGACCCACATCGGGAACATCGCCACCATCATCACCGGTGCGATACGCGGCATCGCGCGCGAAACCGGCGAGTTGCTGACCGACGTCATCGAGATGCGGGAGGCCTCGGCACGCGCCCGCGCCGACCACGAGGCCCGGCTGCCCGACGACTCCACGGGCTCCACGGCCTCCACGCGCGAGGACTGAGCGGGGCCCACGTGGGTTGAAGGGGACTTTCGTCTCATCACATGCGAGGAAAGTCCCCTTCAGCTCACCGCACGCGAGGAAGGTCCCCTTCAGCCCAGGTCGGGACCTGCGGTTTCCCGCAGCCGGGAGTAGGGATAACCGGGTGGGCGCGGCCGGGGTGGCGACGGCAGACTTGAGGCCGTGACCAGCTCGTACGCGCCCTCGACCGCCCGCCAGGGCATCCCGCGGCGGCTCTTCGGCCGCTGGCTGAGCCGGGATTTCTACGCCGAGTACGCCTGGGTCTTCGTCTCCGCGGTGCTGTCGGTCGTGTCGCTGGTGAGTTTGCTCGTCGGGTTCGTGCTCGGCGTCGCGCTGTCGCCACTGCTGGTCGGGCTGCTCGTGATCAGCGGCGCGGTGCAGTACGCCCGGCTTCTCGGCAGTGGGCACCGGCGGCTGGCCGGGCGCATGCTGGGCGTGCGGGCTCAGGCACCGCGCCCCGCGGAGCTGAAGCCCGGACTGTGGAACTGGCTCAAGGCCCGTGCCGGTGACCCGGCCGGCTGGCGGTCGATCGGCTATTTCGTGCTGCGGCTGCCGCTCTCGGTGATCGGCCCGTTCCTGCTCGTCCCCACGACGCTGTTCGGGTTCGCCGCCGTGACCTATCCGGTGCTGTGGACCCTGTTCGGCGGGTTCGGGCTGCCGGTGTTCGACATCCACAGCAAAACCTGGCCCGGCACCCTGCTGTGGGGCGCGGGTGGCCTGCTCGTGCTGGCCGCGCTGCCGTGGCTGGTGCACGGGCTCGTCGCGCTCGACCGGCTGCTCGTGGTCGCGCTGCTCGGCCAGCGCGCGCTGTCCGAACGGGTGCGTGACCTGGAGGAGAGCCGGGCCACCGCGGTCGAGGACGCCGCGCTGCGGCTGCGCCGGATCGAACGGGACCTGCACGACGGCGCGCAGGCACAGCTCGTCGCGCTGGCCATGCGGCTCGGCCTGGCCAAGGACGAGCTGACCGGCGAGGGCGTCGACGTCGGGCAGGTCCGGGCCCTGGTCACCGCGGCCCACGCCAACGCGAAGCAGGCGCTGACCGAACTCCGCGACCTCGCTCGCGGCATTCACCCTGCCGCGCTCGACGCCGGGCTCGACGTCGCGCTGTCCACGCTGGTGGCCAGCTCCGGGATCGACGCGCGGGTCGAGGTCGACCTGCCGCGCCGCCCGCCGCCGTCGATCGAGACGATCGTCTACTTCAGCGCCGCCGAACTGCTCACCAACGCGGCGAAACACGCGGGCACCCCGGTGCTGGCGACCATCACCGAGCACGGCGACGTCCTGCGGCTCGCGGTGTCCGACGGCGGCCCCGGCGGCGCGCGGGTCGTCCCCGGCGGCGGGCTGGCCGGTCTCGCGGACCGGCTGCGCACGGTCGACGGCGAGCTGACCGTCGGCAGCCCGGCCGGCGGGCCGACCACCGTCACCGCGGAGATCCCGCTGCCCGGCTGAGCGGTGCCCCGCTAGGGTCGAGGTCGTCGCGACCGGACCATTCACCATCGGGGGCATGACGTGCTGCGGATCGTCATCGCGGAGGATTCGACCATCCTCCGCCAGGGGCTCGTGGAGCTGCTCACGTTCCGCGGTCACGACGTCGTCGCGGCGGTGAAGGACGCCGACGCGCTGCGCGCCGCCGTGACCGAGCACCGGCCCGACGTGTCCATTGTGGATATCCGGATGCCGCCGACGCACACCGACGAGGGCCTGCGCGCGGCGATCTCCCTGCGTTCCGAGCAGCCGGGGTGCGCGATCCTGCTGTTCTCCCAGTACGTCGAGACGAAGTACGCCGCGCAGTTGCTCGCCGATCGGGCGGGCGGGGTCGGCTACCTGCTCAAGGACCGTGTCGCGGAGGTGTCGGACTTCCTCGACGCGCTGCGCCGGGTGTCCGAGGGCGAAACGGTGCTGGACCCGGAAGTGGTGAGCCAGCTGTTCGCCGCGACGCGCAAGACCGACGTGCTGGCCGGCCTCACCCCGCGCGAACGCGAGGTGCTGGGCCTGATGGCCGAGGGCCGTTCGAACGGCGCGATCGCTTCGGCGTTGTTCCTTTCGGCCGGTTCGGTGGAGAAGTACGTGACGAGCATCTTCGGCAAGCTCGGGCTGCCGCAGTCCGAAGAGGACAATCGCAGGGTGCTCGCCGTGTTGCGCTATCTGGACTCCTAGACCTGTTTCCCGCGCCCGGCCCAGTACGGCGTGCGGAGCGCGCGCTTGAGGATCTTGCCGCTGGGGTTGCGGGGCAGCGCGGCCACGAAATCGATGGTGCGCGGGCATTTGTAGGCGGCGAGGCGTTCACGGGTGAACGCGATGATCTCCTCCTCGGTCGCCGTCGTGCCCTCCTCGCGCACGATCACCGCCTTGACCGACTCGCCCCAGTGCTCGTCCGGGACGCCGATCACCGCGACCTCCGCGACGGCGGGATGCTCGACGACCACGCGTTCGACCTCGGGCGAGTAGACGTTCTCGCCACCGGTGATGATCATGTCCTTGACGCGGTCGGAGACGTAGAGGAACCCGCCGTCGTCGACGTGCCCGATGTCGCCGGTGCGCAGCCAGCCGTCCGCCACGATCGCCTGCGCCGTGTCGTCCGGTTTGCCGAGATAGCCGAGCATCCGCTGCGGCGAGCGGAACCAGAACTCCCCCGCCCGCCCGGTTTCGACGTCCTCGCCGGTGGCCGGGTCGACGGCCCGCATTTCGGCGCCCGGCACCAGCGTGCCTGCCGAGCCCAGCCGTTCCGGGTGGGCGGCGTCGCGATGAGCCTCCGGGGTGAGGGTGCTGATCACCCCCGCCAGCTCGGTCTGGCCGTAGACCTGCACGAAGCTCGTCGCCGGCCAGGCGGCCAATGCCTTGCGCAGCAAGGGAAGCGGCATCGGAGCCGCACCGTAGACGAGGTACTTCAGCCCGGCGAGCGCCTGGATCGCCTCGTCCCCGGCGGCGAACACGCCGGCGATGACGGCGGGCACCAGGAACGCGTGCGTCGCCCCGGCGGCGAACGCGGCGAACAACGAGGCCGGGTCCGGCTCGCGGGTCATCGTGCTCGGCACCCCGGCGTGGATGCCGAACAACGCGTAGCAGGTGCCGCCGACGTGGAACAGCGGCATCGCCACGAGGTTGCGGTCGCCTTCGGCGAAGGGCAGCACGGGACCGACGTTGACCGTGTGGGCGACGATGTTGCGGTGGGACAGCATCACGCCCTTGGGCCGTCCGGTGGTGCCCGAGCTGTACATCACCAGCCACAGGTCGTCCGGGCGGACGTCCGGGCTTTTGCCGGCGGGTTCGGCGGCCGCGAGGAACGCCTCGTACGCGTCGTTCTCGCCACCGACCACGATCACCTTCGTGACGCCGGTGAGTTCGCCGCGGATCCGCTCGATCGCGGGCAGCAGCTCCGCGCCGGCGAACAGCACGGTGGCCCCGGAATCGTTGATCACGTAGTCCAGCTCGTCCCCCGCGAGCCGCCAGTTGACCACGGCGTTGACCGCGCCGAGCAGCCCGGCGCCCAGTGACACCTCCAGGCAGGCGGGATTGTTCTTGTCCAGGAAGGCGACCCGGTCGCCGTGGCCGATTCCCTCGCGCCGCAGCGCCCCGGCGAGCCGCCGGACGCGGTCGTACCACTGCGCCCAGCTCCACCGGTTCCCGCCGTAGGCCAGCGCCTCGGCGCCGGGCTTGACCTCGGCCCAGTGCGCGAGCGCGTCGGTGATGAACTCAGCTTCCGGCGGCGCCGTTGCCGTCATGACGGCCCCTTCCTTCCCGGTCCCCCTCTTCAGAATCACACTGACCGCGCGTACGGTCAATGGTGTCGTGCCGGTCGGTGGCGGAGGTGGCGGAGTTGCGGGGTCCTGGCAGGTCGGACGAGATCCTCGCGGTGTTCACGCGCAACGTGGCCCGCTACGGCTACGACGGCACGAACTTCAGCGAGATCGCCGCGGAACTGGGCATCTCGAAGGGCACGATCGTGCACCACTACGGCACCAAGGATCGCCTGCTCGCCGCGCTGCACGAGTCCTACATGCGGCGGCGCCTCGCCGAGGCCGAGCTCGTCGTGGCGCGGCTCGGCTCCCCCGCCGAACGGCTCGCCGGGCTGCTGTACGCGTTCATGCTCTACCAGGTCCACGACCGGGACGCGACCGTCGCCTTCCAGCGCGAGATCGTGCGCTTCGCCGACCAGCCGGCACTCGCCGGGGGCGTACGACTGCGCGCCACATACCTCGACCTCGTGCGCGGCGTCATCGAGTCCGGTGTGGACAGTGGGAAGTTCCGCCGCACCGACCTGAACGTGCAGAGCCTGCTGGTCTTCGGCTCGGCGCAATGGGCCTGGACCTGGTTCGATCCGGACGGCCCGCAGTCGGCCGAAGAGGCCGGCGCCGCACTCGTGGATCTCGTGCTCGGCAGCCTCCTGGTCCGCCGCACCGGCCTGGCTTCCCTCGCCGATCCGGCGGGAGACGTCGTCGAGGTCGTCCGGAAGTGCCTGCTCGCCGCGGCCGGTTAGCCGCCGCGCTCCTCCGCCCCGACGAACGTGAACATGCGCACGCCTTCCCGCAGCGGCCGCGGTTCGCCGCGGAAACGGTGCACCCCGACGCCGAACCCCCTGTCCGGCGCGGAAAGCCACTGCCGGTCGAAGGCACGTTCCTCGAACCAGGCGCAGATCGCAGGCACCCGGTCGGGAGCACCGCGGTGGCGGGTCCACACCACGGCCCCGCCCGTCCCGCACAGCTGCGCGCAGACGCCGACGGTCCGCTCGATGTCCTCGTCGGTGATGTTGCCGAACACGCCGCAAAGCAGCACGAGGTCCGCCGGGACCATGTCCCGGTAGTGATCGGTGAGCGCCGCGTCGGCCGTCACCACCTCGACGCCCGTCAGCCCGGCCGCACGAGCGGCGTCCCCGGCGATCGCCGCGTTCCGGGGATCGCGTTCCACCAGGCGCGCCCGGACGTCCTTCCGGCGTGGATGACCGGGCAGCACTCCCAGCAGGTCGCGTCCCTGCCCCGCGCACAGGCCGACCACCCGCAGCGGCCCTGGCGGGCTGCCGTCCAGCACCGTGCGGATCTGCTGCTGGACGACCCGCAACCGCTGCGCCAGATGCGAGCCCGGAACGTCGTATTCGTCGTGCCAGCTCTGCCAGTCCACGCACGAACCCTAGGACGGCCTCCCCGGCAGGCGAGCGGATATGCCTCTCCGGCGGACACCGTGGCCGCTTCCCAGCGACCGATGTGTACGATACGGTATCGTACACATCGTTGAGGAGGGGCCATGGTTCGCGGAGTCGAACGCGAGCAGGCGATCCTGGCCGCCACGCTCGCCCTGCTCGGCGAGGTCGGCTACGCGGCGATGACCATCGACGCGGTGGCCGCGCGGGCGCACGCCAGCAAGACCACGATCTACCGTCGCTGGAGCGGCAAGCCCGAACTGGTCAAGGCGGCTCTGGACAACCTCGACGCCGAGGTCGCCGACCCACCCGACACCGGCACCCTGCGCGGCGACCTCCTCGCCGCGCTGCACGCGTCCTGCGCCCGGATCGACGAGCAGTACGCGGTCCTGATGACCGGTCTGCTCCACGCGATGCGGCTGGAACCCGGCCTCGCCGAAGCCCTGCGCTCCCATGTGGACAACGAGGAGACGTCCCCGTTCCGGCTGATCGTGGCCAGGGCCGCCGACCGCGGCGAAGTACCCGCCGGCACCGATGCACGGCAGGCCCACCACGTGGCCGAAGGGCAGATCCTGCGGCACCTGCTGCTCGGCCGCCCGCTCGACGGGGACTTCCTGACCGCCTTGGTCGACGAACTCCTCCTCCCGCTGCTCACCCGCCATTTCCCCACCGATCCCGGGAGCCGATCCGATGCCCAGCATCCGAGCACGCCTGCTGGCCGCCGCGGTCGCGGCGCTGCGCGTGCAAGCCATGTTCGACGGTCCTGAACGGACCCGCCGCTCCATCGCCGGTGATCGCCGCAAAGGCCCCGCGGCACCCTCGGCGAAGATCCGGGCCCGCTTTTCCGTGCGCGAGGAGGAGTTCTCCGGACATCACGGCTACGTCGTGGCCCCGCGAGAGGGCGGGTCCCCCGCACGGCGAGTGCTCTACCTGCACGGCGGCGGCTGGACCCTGTCGATCACCGACCCCCACTGGGGCCTGATCGCGAACCTGGCGCGGCGGCTGGACTGCGCGGTCACCGTGCCGCTGTTCCCGCTGGCGCCCGAGCACACCGCCCGCGACACCTTCGCCATGCTCCTGCCGTTCTACGCCGCCCTGGCCGCCCGCACCGGCGAAGGCGAGTTGACGGTGATGGGCGACTCCTCCGGCGGCAACCTGGCGCTGTCGCTCGCCATGCAGGCGCGGACGGCCGGACTGCCCCAGCCGGCGCGGCTCGTGTTGCTGTCCCCGTGCGTGGACGCCACCTTCAGCGATCCCGGGATCGCTGAACTCGATCGCCGGGATCCCATCCTGCCCGCCCACGGCCTGCCGGGGCTGGGACGCGCGTACGCCGGCGAACTCGGCGTGCGCGACCCGGTGGTCAGCCCGCTCTTCGGGACGCTGGACGGGCTCGCGCCGATCGCGATCTTCACCGGCACCCGGGACGTCCTCAACGCCGACGCCCACCGGCTGCGCGAGAAGGCCGTACGCGAAGGATTTCCCTTGGCCTGGCACGAATATCCCGGCATGCTGCACGTCTGGCCCCTGTTCCCGATCCCGGAGGCCAGGCACGCCATCGAGCGCATCGCGGCGTTCGTCACGGCGAGTCCTTCTCCGGAGATCCGCGCCTGAGGAACGGCGGCTCGCCGCCACACTGCCGAGCGCCGGACGGCCAGCTACCGTGGGGTGGATGAACAGACTTCCCGTGCGCAATGCGGGCGACAGGGCACTCTGCCTGTTCCTGGAGCCCTACGGCGAGGATTACTGGATAGCGCCGGGAAAAGCCCTGCTCGTCCTGACGACGGCCGAGGACGTCGACGCGCAGTTCGACGTCACGGTCGGGCCCGATCTCGTGAGTGTCTGGATCCACGAAAGCGACGACTGCGGCAAGGTCGTCCTCGACTACCGGGTCACCGACGAGCACGGCGTCACGGTGGAATGCGGCCACGAGCGGCCGAGTGAGCACCCCCGGCCGCCGGAGCCCGTGAGCGGCTAGGCCGCGCGGCGGCCCTGTCATCTGGACCCGGCGGCGCTGGAATCGCTCACCGGCTGGATCGACGGCTACCGGCTGGACGGCGCGATGGTCTGCGGCAGAAGGATTTTCGACCACACCCAGCAGTGCCTGAACGCGAACCTGCTCGACGACGTGCGGATCGATCGTTACCGCGTGCGCTGTCGCTGAGCGCGCCTACGCTGGCGGACATGTACTCCACCGAGATCGAGGTGCGCACCGGCGGCACCGCCGTGGTGCACGACCTGACCAGGGACGCCGAAACCTTCCTGCGCGACGCCGACGCCGAGGACGGCCTCCTGCACGTGTGGGTCCCCCACGCGACGGCGGGCCTCGCCGTGCTGGAGACCGGGGCGGGCAGCGACGACGACCTGCTCACCGCGCTCGACGAGCTCCTCCCCCGCGACAGCCGGTGGCGGCATCAGCACGGCACGCACGGCCACGGCCGTGATCACGTACTGCCCGCGCTGGTGCCGCCGTACGCGACGATCCCGGTGCTCGGCGGTGTCCTCGCGCTGGGCACCTGGCAGTCGGTCTGCCTGGTGGACACCAACGTGGACAATCCCGTGCGGCGCGTCCGGTTCAGTTTCCTGGCCGGCTGAAGCGGGTAACGTCGGCGCCGTGACAAGCACGCGTCCGCACCGGCTGGTGCTCTGGGACATCGACCACACGCTGGTGGACTACACCGGCGTCGGAACCGCCTGGTACGCCGCCGCGCTGAGCGCGACGACCGGCACCGAGCTGCGGGTCCGTCCCGATTTCGGCGGCCGGACCGAACGCGCGATCTCGGCCGACATCCTCGCCTCGCACGGCATCGAGCCGACCGAGGAGATGATCCAGCGGCTGTGGGCCGAGCTGATCGCGGTCTCCGGACGTGCCGCGGGCACCCTGCACACGGACGGCAGGGCGCTGCCGGGTGCCGCCGAGGCCTTGACCGCGCTGGCCGGGCACGACGGCGTCGTCCAGTCGCTGGTGACCGGCAACCTGCCGGAGATCTCGCGGCTCAAGCTCACCACGTTCGGCCTGCACGAGCACCTCGACCTGGACATCGGCGGCTACGGCTCGCTCTCGGCACACCGGCCGGACCTCGTCCCGCACGCCGTCGCCCGCGCGGCGGCCAAGCACGGCACCGACTTCGCCGCGGACGCCGTCGTCGTCATCGGGGACACCCCGGCCGACGTCGACGCGGCCCTGCACAACGGCGCCGTCGCCGTCGCGGTCGCCACCGGGACCTACGGCGCGGACGAACTGCGGGCCGCGGGCGCGCACACGGTGCTGACGGACCTCACCGACGCGGCCGCGGTCCGGGCGGCCGTGCTGGGCCCATAGTCCTTTCGGCCAGCCCCCGTCCACCGGTGGTAGCACTCCCCTAGGGGAAATCTAGCCCCGGCGATGGATGCCCTTCCGGTGCAGCGCACGGAAGACTTTCGGGCATGACAGAAGCAGCGCCGGCGGTGCGGACCGCCGACGGTGTCCGGACCGGGGGAAGTGACGCGGGCCGGACCGCCCGCGTCACCGCGAAGCTCGCCGTACTGTGGCACCGACTACCGTTCACCACCACCGTCGTCATGGCGATGCTGATGCTGAGCGTCGCCACCGGCACGCTCTGGCGCGCTGCCGAGGACCACACGGCGTATCCGCTCGTCGCGTACGGCCTGCCGTCGCTGGAGGCCGGGCACTGGTGGACGCTGGTGACCGGGCCGTTCTTCGCGGTCGTCCCGTTGTTCTACCTGCCGATGGTGGGCAGCTTCGCGCTCTTCGCCGGGATCGCCGAATGGCGGCTCGGCACGCGGCGGGCCATGGTCGTCACGATCGGCGGCCAGCTCGTGAGCGTGCTGGTGGCGCTGCAGTTCCTCGCGCTGTACCGCGGCTCCGGCTGGGTGTGGGCGGACAGGCTGGCCACCACCATGGACGTCGGGTTCTCCGGTGGCGCGCTGTTCGCGATGGCCGTCGCCAGTGCCAGCCTGCGCGCGCCGTGGCGGCTGCGGGTGCGAGCCGGACTGTGCGTGTACGCCGGTGTCGCGATCATCTACGTCGGCACGCTCGCGGATCTGGTGCACTTCTTCGCGCTGGTGCTCGGCCTGCCGCTCGGCCGCCTGCTGGTCGGCCCGCACCGGGTCAAGGAACCCGGCCGCCCGACCCTGCGGGAACGCCGGCTGCTCGCCGTCTCCGGGCTGCTCCTGGTCACCGTCGCCGAAGTCGTCATGTACTTCGTACCCGGTGACGGCCCCTTCGGTTCTTCGGCCGACATGTCGCCGTCGGGCATCGAACTCGCCGTGCTGTGCGTCGTGGTGCTCCCGGTCCTCAACGGGCTTCGCAAGGGCAGCCAGTTCGCCTGGCGCTGGGCGATCGGGCTCACCCTTTTCGCGATGGCCCAGGTGCTCCTGATCGGCGGGCTGATCGCGGTCGCGCACTACCTCGGCGGCGACTTCGACACCGAGACGCCGTCACTGTCCTTGGTGGACAATCTCTTGTGGACGGTCGAGTTCGTGCTGCTGATCGGCGCGCGTGACGCGTTCCGGGCGCCGTCCCGGCGGCGGCGCAAGCGCCTCACCCGGGTCGGCCCCGGCCCGGCGATCGCGCGGGCCCTGCTCGGGCACAACGGCGGCAGCACGTTGTCGTGGATGACGACCTGGCCGCAGAACTCGTACTTCGTGACCGCCGACGGCCGCTCCTACCTCGCCTACCAGCAGCACGCCGGTGCCGCGATCGCGCTCGGCGACCCGGTCGCCCCGGACGGCAAGGGCGCCCGCGCGATCACCGAGTTCGCCGCGATGTGCGAGGACTCCGGGCTCGTCCCGTGCGTGTTCTCGGCGACGGCCACCACGATCGAGGTCACCAGGGAACTCGGCTGGAAGCACGTCCAGGTCGCCGAGGACACCCTCATCGACCTCGAATGCCTCGAGTTCCGCGGCAAGGCGTGGCAGGACGTCCGCACCGCGCTGAACCGGGCGAAGAAGGACGGCATCGAGTTCCGGCTCGTGCGGCTGGCCGAGCAGCCGGAGGCGATCGTCGAGCAGGTGCGCTCGGTGTCCGAGGAATGGGTCAGCGAAAAGGGCATGCCTGAGATGGGCTTCACGCTCGGCGGTGTCGACGAGGCGATGGACCCGGCGACCAGGGTCGGCATCGCGGTCGACGCGGACGGCGTCGTGCACGGGGTGACTTCGTGGCTGCCGGTGCACATCGGCGGCGGCCAGGTCGGCGGCTGGACGCTGGACGTGATGCGCCGCCGCGCGGACGGGTTCCGGCCCGTGATGGAGTTCCTGATCGCCTCGGCCTGCCTCGCCTTCCGCGAGGAGGGCGCCCGGTTCGTGTCGCTTTCCGGCGCTCCGCTGGCGCACAGCCCGCGCAGCGGCCCCGCGCACGCGGTGGAACGCGCGCTCGAAACGCTCGGCGCGCTGATGGAGCCGTACTACGGCTTCCGCTCGCTGCACGCGTTCAAGGCGAAGTTCCAGCCGCGGCACGAACCGCTGTACCTGACCTTCCGCGACGAGGCGGACCTGCCACGGATCGGGCTCGCGCTGCAGCGCGCGTACCTGCCGAAGACGGGCCTGCTGGAACTGGCGAAAATGGCCCGCAAACGCTGAATCTGCTCGGGTGCTGCCGTCAAGGCCACCTTACGGGCGTCGGACGCCCGTAAGGTGGCC
>NZ_JBHYIQ010000087.1:42672-44082 GCF_042739895.1 Amycolatopsis sp. NPDC059021 | reverse complement strand
ACCCCCCAGATACACCGACTCGTTTCCCGGCCGGAGCGGCGTCCCTCCCCCCCCCCCCCCCCCCGCCGGCCCATCGTCACCGGGGCGCGCCCGGCGCCGCGTTTAGCCCGCTAACTGCACTTCAGGGCGGGGGCACGAGGTGGGCAGGGGCGGGGTTGGGGTGCCCCGTGCGCACGTCACCCACGCGGTCTAGCGACAATGGGGCGTAAGACTGGGGCGTGACCACGAGAAGGGACTTACCGTGCGGGATCTGGTCGAGATCGGCATGGGCCGCACCGCGCGGCGGGCGTATGGCCTCGACGACGTGGAGATCGTGCCCTCGCGGCGCACCCGGTCGTCGTCGGTGGTGTCCACCGCCTGGCAGATCGACGCGTACCGGTTCGACCTGCCGCTGATCACCCACCCGACCGACGCGATCGTGTCGCCGGGCACGGCGGTGGCCGTCGGCGAGCTCGGCGGTCTCGGCGTGCTCAACGCCGAAGGGCTCTGGGCCCGGCACGCCAATGTCGAGGACGCCATCTTCCGGCTGGTCCGTGCCGCCGAGGACACCGAGGACCCGACCGCCGTCGTGCGGGTGCTGCAGGAGCTGCACTCGGCGCCGATCCGGCTCGACCTGCTGACCGAGGCGATCAAGACCGTCCGCGAGTCCGGGGTCACCGTGGCCGCGCGGGTGAGCCCGCAGCACGCCGCCGAGCTGACGCCCGACCTTCTCGCGGCGGGCGTCGAGATCCTGGTCGTGCAGGGCACGATCATCTCCGCGGAGCACGTCCAGCGCGACGCCGAGCCGCTGGACCTCAAGGACTTCATCGGGCGTCTCGACGTCCCGGTGATCGCGGGCGGCGTCAGCGACTACCGCACCGCGATGCACCTCATGCGCACCGGCGCGGCCGGGGTCATCGTCGGCCACGGCGCCACCCCCGGGGTGACCAGCACCGACCGGGTCCTCGGTATCGGCGTCCCGATGGCCACCGCGATCATCGACGCCGCCGCCGCGCGCCGCGACTACCTCGACGAGACCGGCGGCCGCTACGTGCACGTGCTCGCCGACGGCGGGATCAGCACATCGGGCGACATCGCGAAGGCCATCGCCTGCGGGGCCGACGCCGTCATGCTGGGCGCCCCGCTGGCCGCCGCGTCCGACGCGCCGGGCCAGGGCCTCTACTGGACGGCCGCCGCCGCGCACCCGTCGCTGCCGCGCTCCCGCGTCGCCGCCGGCCCGGACTACGCCGTCGACCTCAAGACCCTGCTGTTCGGCCCGTCGTCGGACGCCGAGGGCGTCGTGAACCTCTTTGGCGCGCTGCGCCGCGCGATGGCGAAGACCGGCTACTCGGACCTGAAGGAGTTCCAGCGCGTCGGCCTCACCGTCCGCGCCTGACCTCGGCCGCGAAGTGCGTTTAGCCCGCTAAACGC
>NZ_JBHYIQ010000087.1:32721-42662 GCF_042739895.1 Amycolatopsis sp. NPDC059021 | reverse complement strand
CAGGCGCGCCGCCGCGGCCCGCCGCCGCGGCCGCGCCCCCCCCCGCCGGCCCCGGCCCCGCCCGGCGAGCCCCGCCCCCCGCCCCCCCCCCGCCCCCCCCGCGCCGGTTGGCGTAACGCTGCCGAGTCAGCTGGTCACCTGGCGTCCCAGGGCTTAGCATCGACCATGCGGAGGGGAGTATTCCTCTCGCGGCGGTGTCGTCAACACGGTGCCCGTTCTCCGAGGCCCCGGCACCGCCGGCCGGTTCCCGAACCGGCGGAAGAGACCTCCGGCTGCTCTGTCATGCCTTCGTCCCGCCCCGGTCCGTCGTGGACTCGGCCGGACGCTGCCTGAGAGGTCGCCGGATGAGTTCGATCAGCCCTGAGTACGTCCTGGGTGCGGGCGCCGCGGTAGTGGGAAGCCTGCTCATACGCCTGTTGGCCCTGTTCATCGCGCTGCGCGGCACCACGCCGGGGGAGCGTCCGGCGATCATCCGGGCCCTCGGCGACCTCTTCCGGCTCCTTCCCCGGCGCCCGCCCCGGCAGCCTCCCCGGCCACGCTGATCGCCCCACCAGCCACAGGAGCCCCACCCGAGCGCGTTTAGCGGGCTAAACGCGCTCGGGCGCCCGGGTAACTGGTGGGTAACTTACCTCTGGTCAGGTGGCGTGGCCGGGGTTACGCTCAGGGTGTGACTGCCAGTAACACCACCACAGGGCAAGAGCTGGACTACGACGTCGTCGTGGTCGGATCCGGCTTCGGCGGCAGTGTGGCCGCGCTCCGGCTCACCGAGAAGGGCTACCGTGTCGCCGTCATCGAGGCGGGCCGCCGCTTCGCCGACGACGAGTTCGCGAAGACGTCCTGGGACCTGAAGCGCTACCTCTGGGCGCCGCAGCTCGGCTGCTTCGGCATCCAGCGCGTCCACATGCTCTCCGACGTGATGGTGCTCGCGGGTGCCGGCGTCGGCGGTGGCTCACTGGTGTACGCCAACACGCTCTACCGCCCGCTCAAGCCGTTCTACCGCGACCGGCAGTGGGCGCACATCACCGACTGGGAGTCCGAACTCGCGCCCCATTACGACCAGGCCAGCCGCATGCTCGGCGTCGTCACCAACCCGACGATCACCCCGTCGGACGTCGTCATGCGTGACGTCGCGAAGGACATGGGCGTGGCCGACAGCTTCCACCCGACCCCGGTCGGCGTGTACTTCGGCAAGCCGGGCGAGCGCGTGAAGGACCCGTACTTCGGTGGCGCCGGGCCCGACCGCGTCGGCTGCACCGAATGCGGCTCGTGCATGACCGGCTGCCGTGTCGGCGCGAAGAACACGCTGGTCAAGAACTACCTCTACCTCGCCGAGCAGGATGGCGCGAAGGTCATCCCACTCACCACCGTGACTGCGATCAGCCCGCTAAACGCAGGTCAGGGCTACGAGGTGAGTTTGCGGAAGACCGGGACGACGTCGCGCAGGTTCCGGCACACGATCACCGCGGGCCAGGTGGTGCTCGCCGCGGGGACCTGGGGCACGCAGAACCTCCTGCACAAGATGAAGGACACCGGCAGGCTGCCGAAGCTCTCGAAACGGCTCGGCGAGCTGACCCGCACCAACTCCGAGGCCATCATCGGCTCGGGACGGACCAAGGTCGACCCGGAGCGGGACTTCAGCCGCGGCGTCGCAATCACCTCGTCCATTCACCCGGACGAGAACACCCACATCGAGCCGGTCCGCTACGGCAAGGGCAGCAACGCGATGAGCATGCTGCAGACCATCGCCACCGACGGCGCTTCGCGCGTCCCGCGCTGGCGCCAGGCCGTCAACTTCATGCTCAAACACCCCGTCCAGACCGCGCAGCTGCTCAACGGCTACCGCTGGAGCGAGCGCACGGTGATCCTGCTGGTGATGCAGAGCCTCGACAACTCGATCACGACTTACACCAAGCGCGGGCTCTTCGGCCGCCGCAAGTACACCTCGAAGCAGGGACACGGCGAGCCCAACCCGAGCTTCATCCCGGCCGGGCACGAGGCCAACGAGCGGACCGCGGAGCACATCGGCGGCATCGCGGGCGGGACGTGGGGCGAGATCTTCGACATCCCGCTCACCGCGCACTTCATCGGCGGCGTGCCGATCGGCGCCAGCGCCGAAGAGGGCGTCATCGACCCGTACCACCGGGTGTACGGCTATCCCGGACTGTCCGTTGTGGACGGTGCGGCGATCACGGCGAACCTCGGCGTCAACCCGTCGCTCACCATCACCGCGCAGGCCGAGCGCGCGTTTTCGTTCTGGCCCAACAAGGGCGAGGCGGACGCGCGTCCCGGGCAGGAAACGGGGTACGTCCGCCTCGACCCGATCGCGCCGAAGAACCCGGCCGTGCCCGCGAACGCGCCTGCCGCACTGCGTCGCTGAGTCGCGTCACGATGCCTGGCGAGGAGCCGCGAGTTCGTCGTCGTCGCCGATGATGCCGAGCTGTTGCAGCACCCCGAAGCGGTCGGTGAGCGCGTCGAATTCGGCGATCTTGCCGTCGCGCAGCCGGACCACGACGAAGCCGCGCCACGTCGCGTGCTTGCCGGTCGCTTCACCACGCCGGTAGTACCCGGTGTTGGTGGCCGACAGCGAGATCGTCGCCGCCACCGTGTCGCCCTCGGCGAGCATCGTCTCGACGCCGACGTGGATGTCCGGGAACGCGACGAGCATCTGCTCCCAGCCCGCCCGGAAGTTCTCGAGCCCGCCGCTGGGCGCGTCCACGACGATGGGGCCGGTCTCGGTGACGTCGTCGGCGACCACCTCGCCGATTTCGCGCAGGTCGTGCGCGTTGACCATGTCCAGGAACCGGCTCAGGACGTCCTTGGCGTGCTCGCTCATGTCTCCTCGTTTCTTACGCTGTAAGAGTCACTGTGTGGCTAGTCTGCCCTTACGCTGTAAGAATCGTCAAGGGGGTGTCATGAGCGATCGTCGTGCCCGGCCGCGAGCCGGTCTGACCAGGGAACGGGTCGTGGACGCGGCGCTGGAGTTCGTCGACGAGCACGGTGTCGCCGCGCTGTCGATGCGCAAGCTCGGCGCCGTGCTGGATGTCGAGGCGATGACCCTCTACCACTATGTGCCCAACAAGGACGCGCTGTTCGAAGCGCTGGTCGACCGGCTCACCGCGTCGCTGGGCGACGTGCTGCCCGAGCCGGGTGAGGCGTGGGAGCGGTGGCTGGACCGCCTCGCCCGCGCGTACCGCGCCGAGTTGCTGGCGCATCCCGGAGTGCTGCCCCTCGCCGCGACCCGGCCGGTGACCAGCCGCGCCTCGCTCGGCCACGTCGAGACCGCGCTCCGCGTGCTCGCCGACGCCGGATTCGAGCCGGTCCACGCGCTCGACGTGCTGAACACGGTGATGACGTTCGTGCTCGGTCACACGCTCGCCGAAGCCGGGCGCACGCCGGGTGCCGAGCGGTCCGATGTGGACAGCCTCGGCGCACTCGATCCGGTGGAGTTCCCGCTGCTCACGAGGGCGCTGGCGGAGGGGGCGCGGCATGGCGAACGGTTCGGTTTCGCGCTCGCCGCGCTGCTGGCCGGGCTGGGGAAGGGTGCCTCCGGTGGGTGAGCCTGGGCAACCGGGGCACCGCACGGACGTCTTACCGGACATGAGGGTCGGACGAAGGACGTTTCTGCGGCTGGCCGGGGTTTCGGCCGCCGGCGCGGTGGCCGCCGCCTGCTCGCCGGGCCGGGGCACCGCGCCGGCGGCCCCGACGACCGCCGCGCCACCACCGTCCACATCGGCCAGTCCGGTGCCCACCGGCCCGCCCGACTGGAACGCCTTGCGCGGCAAGCTTTCCGGCGATCTTGTGCTGCCGCGCGACAGCGGGTTCGGCGTCGCCAAGAACGCCTACAACCCCCTCTTCGACAACCACACGCCCGCCGCGGTGGCGAAATGCGCGAGTGCCGAAGACGTCCAGGCGTGCGTCACGGCGGCCGCGCGGCGGCTCCCGATCGCGGCGCGCGGCGGCGGGCACAGCTACGCCGGATACTCGGCGCCCGACCAGGGTCTGGTTCTCGACCTCGGCAAACTGTCCAGTGTGGACGTTCAGGGGGATCGCGTCGTGGTCGGCGCGGGGGCGCGGCTCAAGGATGTCTACGCCGCGCTCGGCCAGGCCGGGCGCAGCCTGCCCGCCGGGTCCTGTCCGAGCGTCGGCATCGCCGGGCTCACCCTCGGCGGTGGCATCGGTGTGCTCACCCGCAAATACGGGCTGACGTGCGATCATCTGGAGTCCGCGCAGATCGTCACGGCGGACGGGAAGCTGCGCACGGTTTCCGCCGGGTCCGAACCGGATCTGTTCTGGGCGTTGCGGGGCGGGGGCGGCGGGAACTTCGGCGTGGTCACGTCGTTCACGTTCCGCACCGACCCGGCGCCGAGCGTCACCACCTTCTCGCTGAAGTTCCCGTCCGGCTCTGCGGACGACGTGCTCAACGCCTGGCAGTCCTGGGTTTCGGCCGCACCGCGGGAACTCTGGTCGAACCTCGTGATCTCCGGCGGCTCGCCGGTGCAGTGCCGCGTCGGCGGCTGCTACGTCGGCAGTTCCGCCGCGCTGACTCCGTTGCTGAACGACCTCGTTTCCCGGTCGGGCGCGGCGCCGGCCTCTCGAAGCGCGCGCGGCATGGGTTATTCGGCCGCCATGGACTACTTTTCCGGCAGTGAGGACCGACAGTCCTTTGTGGCCTCTTCGCGGATCATCACGCGCCCCGTGGACGGCGGCAAGGTCACCGCGCTCGCGTCGGGAAAGTCCGGAATGGACTTGCTGATCGACAGCCTCGGCGGCGCGGTGAGTGACGTCGCGCCGACGGAAACCGCTTTCTGGCACCGCAAAGCGATCGCCAGCGTGCAGATCTACGCACCGGCGACGACGCGGAACCGGGACGCGGTGGCCCGGTCGGTGGCCGAGGTGGTCTCCGGGCTGGCCGCCGCCGGAGCCGGCGGCGGCTACGTCAACTACATCGATCCCGAACTGCCCGACTGGGCGGCCGCGTATTACGGGGACAACGCCGCCCGGCTCAAGCAGGTCGCGAAGACCTACGACCCGGACGCGGTGTTCCGCTTCGCCCAGGGTGTGACCGCCTAGAGCTCGATCCCGGTGAACACCGTGACCCGCTCCTCGGTGAGGTCGTTCATCGCCGACAGCACGCCCTCACGTCCGACACCGGAGCCTTTGACGCCGCCGTACGGCATCTGGTCGGCCCGGTAGGACGGCACGTCGCCGATGATCACGCCGCCGACCTCGAGCTCCGCCGCGGCGTGGAAGGCCAGCTGCACATCGGCGGTGAACACCCCGGCCTGCAAGCCGTACGCGGATTCGTTGACCGCGGCGAACGCCGCGTCCACACCGTCCACAACGGACACCGCGAGCACGGGGCCGAAGATCTCCTCCGCCCAGGCTTTCGCGTCCGCGGGGACATCGGTGAGCAGCGTCGGCGCCACGCTCGCGCCGTCGCGGGTCCCGCCGGTGAGCACCTTCGCGCCGCCCGCCACGGCTTCGCCGATCCACGCCTCGATCCGTTCCGCGGCGGCTTCGTCGACGACCGGTCCGACGTCGGTGTTGCGGTCGTACGGATCGCCGACCCGCTGCGCCTCGACCGCTTCCCGCAGCGCCGGAAGGAATTCGCCGGCGATGGCGGCGTCGACGATCACCCGCTGGACCGCGATGCACGACTGACCCGCCTGGTAGTTGCCGAACGTCGCGATGCGCTGGGCGGCGCCCTCCGGGTCGGGCCAGTCGCGCAGCACCACGGCCGCCGCGTTGCCGCCGAGTTCCAGCACGACGTGCTTGCGGGGCGCGGCGTCCGCGAGCGACCAGCCGACCGGGCCGGAGCCGGTGAAGGACACGACCGGCAGCCTGGCGTCCGCGACGAGGGCCGAGGTCTCCTCGTTTCCCAATGGCAGCACGGAAAACGCGCCCTCCGGCAGGTCCGTTTCGGCCAGGATCTCGCCGAGGATCAGCGCCGACAGCGGGGTGCGCGGGGCCGGTTTGACAATGATCGGGGCGCCGACGGCCAGCGCCGGGGCGACCTTGTGCGCCACGAGGTTCAGCGGGAAGTTGAACGGCGCGATGCCCAGCACGGGCCCGCGCGGCACCCGGCGGGTCAGCGCCAGCCGCGCCTCACCGGCCGGATCGGTGTCCAGCCGCTGGACGTCCCCGGTGAACCGCCTGGCCTCCTCGGCGGCGATGCGGAACACCGAAACCGCGCGGTTCACCTCGGCTTCGGCCCACTTGAGCGGTTTGCCGTTCTCCGCCGTGATCACCTCGGCGATTTCCTCGGCGCGGGCCTTGAGCGTGCGGGAGACGTGATCGAGCGCGGCGGCGCGGACGTGAGCCGGGGTGCGGCGGAACTCCTTCGCCACCGACACAGCCGCGGTGACGGCGCGCTCGACCTGGTCCGGGCCCGGGACCGCGACGGTCGCGACCTCGCTGCCGTCGTACGGGTGATGCACGACGAGCGTCGAGGCGCCCTGCTCGGGGCGTCCGGCGATCCAGGCGGGGCGGGGCTCGGGGGTGATCATGTCCATGCGCACCAAGGTATTCGCCGGCGGTGTCGCCGGTGTGGATACCCACCCGTCCGGGGCAACCGGCGGGTCGCCCGGCTCGCTTCGTGACTGTTCGCCGGGCGGAGTGATGACAAACGTCGTGGGCGCGGCCTGGTTCGCGGCTTTACGTTTCCCGTATGACCACTGTTTCGTCGCGCCTGGCGTCCCGGAATCCGTATTTCGCCGTTTTCGCCCGGATCGGCGTTCCGCGGCGGCCGGTGCTGACGGCGGTGGTTTTCGCCGTGACGGCGCTCGCGGGTGTCGCCCAGCTGGTGAGTCCCGGCTTGTACGACCACGTGCGGCGGGACGCGACCGCGATCGACGCCGGTGAGTGGTGGCGGCTGGTCACCGGGATGTTCTTCCAGGACGGCTGGGCGCTGGGGCTCGTGTTCAACCTGGTGGTGCTCGCCGTGTTCGGGGTGGCCGCCGAGCAGGTCTTCGGGCGGGGGCGGTGGCTGGTGCTCTACTTCGGCTGCGGGCTGTTCGGGCAGACGATGAGCTACCTGTGGCTGAACCCGGCCGGGGCGGGCAACTCGATGTGCGTCGCCGGGCTGCTCGGCGCGTTGACGACGGCGGTGCTGCTCGCGCCGTCGCGGTTCGGGATCCCGGTGGCGCGACGGCTGTGGCTGGGCGCGTTCGCGGTCCCGGCACTCGCCGTCGTCGACACGCTCGTCCACGACAACCACGGCCTGCCCGCGCTCCTCGGCATGGCCCTCGCCTTCCTCCTGCTGCCACGCTCCCGCCCTCGCCCCGATGCGCAGTTAGCGGGCTAATCGCGGTCCTTAGCGTGCCTAAGCGCCGCGTTTAGCCCGCTAAACGCGCTCAGCTGGGGCTGAAGTGGCTGGTGTGGCGGTTCCGGTAGAGGTCGCGGAGCAGCAGGATCTCGGCGCCGTGGTGGATGGTCTCGCGGTGGATGTGCAGGACGAGGGTGGTCATCGGCTCGTCGGCGTAGGGGCCTTCGGCGGGGCCGCAGGGCTGGGCGAGGCCGTCGTCGTCGAGGCCCCGGACGCCGCCGATCCAGCTCGCGTAGGCGTCGTCGAGCTGACTGAGCGCTTCGGCGGCAGTGGTCGCATAGGGGAAGGTGCCGTAATCCATCGGCGGGCCGCCGAAGTGGGACGCCGCGCGCATGCCGAGGACGCCGACGATGACGTGCGCGAGCCGCCACGCGATGGTCGTCACCGGCGGCGGCTCCGGCGCGGGGAAGGCCCAGTCGATGACGTGACTGCCTCCGCCCGGCGCGTCGACGTCGTCGTCCCGGCGCGGGCGCACGGTCCAGCAGCCGTCCACGGGCTCCCAGAAGTATTCGTCGTCGGTCAGCGTCGCCAGTTTGGGGCGGAGGTGGTTGTGCCAATGCCAGTCGAGTTGCTCGGCGAGGTGGGCGGGCCAGTCGATGCTCATGGCCGCGACGGTACGGCCGATCGCGGTCAGGCACAGTCCTCGTTCCCGGCCGATTTGGTTGCTTACGCCCGCTAAGCGCCGCGTTTAGCCCGCTAAACGCGCTCGCTTGGGGCGCGTGGGGCTGGTGGGGCGATGGGAAGGGGGTGGGCGGGGAAGGGGAGAGGGGTGCGGAGAGCGCGGGGGCTGGGCGTGGGGTGACCCGGCCCACCTGGGACGATAGGAGGCGAAGCGTGCTCGCCGTCGCCAGGAGGTCGTAGGTGCCCAGTCCCACCGGTCCGGTTCTCGTCGTGGACTTCGGGGCGCAGTACGCGCAGCTGATCGCCCGGCGGGTGCGCGAGGCGCAGGTCTACTCCGAGGTCGTACCGCACACCGCGACGGCCGCCGAGATCCTGGCGAAGAACCCGTCCGCGATCATCCTGTCCGGCGGTCCGGCCAGTGTGTACGCGGAGCACGCACCGAACATGGACGCCGCGCTCGTCGAGGCCGGCGTCCCGATCCTCGGCATCTGCTACGGCCACCAGGTGCTCGCCCGCGCGCTCGGCGGCACCGTCGAACCCACCGGCGTCCGGGAGTTCGGCCGCACCGAGGTCCGCGTCCAGGGGGACGGCGGGGTCCTGCACGCCGGGCTGCCCAGTCAGCAGACCGCCTGGATGAGCCACAACGACAGTGTCACCAAGGCCCCCGAGGGCTCGGTCGTCACCGCCTCCTCCGAGGGCGCCGCGGTCGCCGGGTTCGAGGACGTCGAACGCCGCTTCGCCGGGGTCCAGTACCACCCCGAGGTCGCGCACTCGCCGCACGGCCAGGAGGTGCTGCGCCGCTTCCTGCACGACATCGCCGGTGTCCGTCCACAGTGGACGACGGCGTCGATCGTGGACGAGCAGGTCGCGCGCATCGCCGCGCAGATCGGCGAGGGCCGGGCGATCTGCGCGCTGTCCGGCGGTGTCGATTCCGCCGTCGCCGCCGCGCTCGTCCAGCGCGCCATCGGCGACAGGCTGACCTGCGTGTTCGTCGACCACGGTTTGCTGCGCGCCGGTGAGCGCACCCAGGTCGAGCGCGATTTCGTCGCCGCCACCGGGGTCAACCTGGTGACCGTCGACGCGCGTGAGCGTTTCCTCGACGCGCTGGCCGGGGTCACCGATCCCGAGGAGAAGCGCAAGATCATCGGCCGCGAGTTCATCCGCGTGTTCGAGCAGGCCGAGCGTGACCTCAAGGCCCAGGGCGACTACCGCTTCCTGGTGCAGGGCACCCTCTACCCCGACGTCGTCGAGTCCGGCGGCGGCGAGGGCGCCGCGAACATCAAGAGCCACCACAACGTCGGCGGCCTGCCCGACGACCTGCAGTTCGAGCTGGTCGAACCGCTGCGGCTGCTGTTCAAGGACGAGGTCCGCCGGGTCGGCCTCGAGCTGGGCCTGCCGGAGACGATCGTGCAGCGCCAGCCGTTCCCCGGGCCGGGCCTCGGCATCCGGATCATCGGCGAGGTGACCGCCGGGCGGCTGGAGACACTGCGTGCCGCGGACGCGATCGCCCGCGAGGAGCTGACCGCCGCCGGGCTCGACCGGAGCATCTGGCAGTGCCCGGTGGTGCTGCTCGCCGACGTCCGCAGTGTCGGCGTCCAGGGCGACGGCCGGACCTACGGTCACCCGATCGTGCTGCGGCCGGTGTCGTCCGAGGACGCGATGACCGCCGACTGGACGCGGTTGCCGTACGAGGTCCTGGAGCGCGTTTCGACCCGGATCACCAACGAGGTGGCCGAGGTCAACCGCGTGGTCCTCGACGTCACGAGCAAGCCGCCGGGCACCATCGAGTGGGAGTGACCCCCTCCCTCCGCGCCTGACCTCCCGGGTCTCCCCGGGTGCCTCTGCGTGCCCTCCGCACCGTCACATCAGCCCCATACGCCCCAGCCGAGTGCGTTTAGCGGGGGGGGGGGGGGCGCCGGGGGGGGGCGCGCGCCCGGGCGAGGGGCGGGCAGCGGCGCGGGGGGGGGGGGGGGCGGCGCGCGCGCGAGGGGGGCGG
>NZ_JBHYIQ010000087.1:7714-32711 GCF_042739895.1 Amycolatopsis sp. NPDC059021 | reverse complement strand
GCCTGTGGGTGCCCTCCTCACCGAAAAACCCGCCCAAAACGCCCCCGCCTAGTGCTTTTAGCAGGCTAAACGCGGCGCTTAGGCATGCTAAGGACCGCGTTTAGCCCGCTAACTGCGCTTCGGGGGCGGCACCGCCGGACACAGGGGGAGGCCCCGGGTGAGGGGTGCCCGGGGCCTCCGTGTGAGAAGTGGTCTGTGTGCGGGAAGGTCAGTGCCTGCGTTTGCGGAAGGACGCGCCGAGCAGGAGCACCCCGACGAACACCGCCGCTCCGGCGATCACCCAGCGGAAGTCGAACCGGGGCAGCCAGGTCGCGCCGTCCGAGAGCACGTACCCGGACACCAGCAGCGTCGCGATCCCGACGATCAGGGTGAACGCGTCGATGCCGCGCCGTGCCGGCTGGGCCGGCGTCTCGGCCGAGCCTTCGTCGTAGGCGTACGGATTTTCCTCAGCCACGGCGCACCTCCACATTGCCCACGGTGTTCGTCACGGTCAGGGTGATCCTCTGCCCGCCGGCGCCGTCGGTGCCGTTGTCCGTCACCGTCGTCGCGCTCTGCCCGACCCCGGAGCTCCCGTGGTTGAGGCAGTCGACCTGGCCGGCGTTGGTCTTGCACGACACCGTCACATCGGCCGTCGCGGGCACGACGACCTTGGTGTCGCCGGCGCCGTTGGTGATCGTCGTCGTGAGCGGCTCACCCGCGGGCAACTGCGTCAGGTCGAGGTTGATGTTGCCCGCCGAGTGCTGGTAGACCGGCTTCAGTTCGGCAAGGTTCCTCGGCGTCGCGTCGATGTCACCGACGCCCCCTCGCAGCGAGAAGTTGTCGAACGGCACGGTCGTCAGCACCATCCCGGCGATCGCCAGCGGGACCGCGAGGCCGACCAGCCCGCGTCCGCCGCGGACGAACGCCCCCGCCACCATGCCGATCCCGACCACGGCGAGCACCAGGCCGATGATGTGCGGCAGGCTGAACCAGCTGTTGCCGTCCAGGTTCAGCGCGACGCCGGCGCCCGCGACGACGATGGCGAGGCCGAACGTCGCCGAGCCGATCTTGGACCGGCGTCCGCGCGGTGCGGGCGCCCCAGGCGGCGGCCCCGGCCGCGGTGGTGCCGGCGGCGGCGTGGCCTCCGGCAGGTCCCAGCCCGCGGGGTCGGCCGCCAGCGGGTCGAAACCCGTGGGCGACGGCGACGGCGCGGTCGTCGTGTCGGTCATCGTGAAAGCTCCGTTCCCCAGAGAAGACCCAGTAGTCCCAGCGGACCCTGCGGTCCCCGAAGTCCCCGTAGTGGCGTAAGAAGCCGCGCCGTGCTTCGCCCGCGGCGTCACCGGCTCGGGCCGGTTGAGCTGGCCACGGCTGCGGTGCAGCAGATACAGCGCCGCCGCGGTCAGCGCGAAGCCGATCAGGCCGCCGCCGTCGAACCAGCCGCCCCCGAAGGCCGTGATCGCGGACGGGAGCAGGGCCAGGCACAGCACGACCGCGAACGCGGGCGACACCGCCGAGCGGCCGCGCCCGATCAGCGCCTCGAACCCGGAGACCTCGTCGCCCTCGCCGGGGAAGAACAGCCAGCCGAGGAGGTAGAACGCCACGCCGAAGCCGCCGAAGACCGTCGCGACCACCAGCGCCACGCGCACCACGACCGGGTCGATGCCGTAGCGGTTCCCCAGTCCCGCCGCCACCCCCGCGAACTTCCGCCCGGCGAACGGCCGCCGCGGCCTGCTCGCCCAGAAGTCCTTCACGGTCTCTTCGAAGTCGTTCACCAGCTGCGGCTTCGAGGTCCGCGACTCACTCGCACCACTCATACCCGAAAGCATGCGGCACGCGCGCGCCGCGGACATCCGGGATGGACCCTGAGATCTCCCCAGAGTCCGGGGGTCAGGGGTTTCCCTGATGGATCACGACGTCGCGGCGTGTGACCATGGACGGCGTGCAGGATTCCCACGACCACGACACCGCCGAGCAGGTGACGTCGCAGGCCGCGGCACCCGTTGTGCCCGTCGCGCCCGCCGGGCCGCCGAAGATGTTCCGGCGCCGGTCCGGCCGTGCCATCGCGGGTGTGGCGGGCGGGCTCGCGGATCACCTCGGCGTGCAGGTCGTCTGGGTCCGCACCGCGTTCGCGCTGCTCGCCGCGGTCAACGGCGCCGGGCTGCTGGCCTACGGGCTGCTGTGGGTGTTCGTCCAGCAGCGTGCCGAGGACGCCGAGCAGCCGCAGCCCACCGGCAAGGAACGGCAGCAGGCGTTCGGCCTGGTCGCGCTCGGCGTCGGCCTCGCCGTCGCGAGTGGCACGCTCACCGGGTTCATCAGCGGCTGGGTCGCGGTTCCGCTCGCGGTCGCGATGATCGGTGCCGCAGTCGTCTGGCGGGAGGCCGACGAATCGCAGCGGCGCCGCTGGCGTACCGGCGCGAAGGACAGCGTCGCCGGGGCGTTCCTCGGCGGGGGCGGCTGGAAGGCGGTCATCCGCGTCGTGGCGGGCGTCGCGCTGGTGATGACCGGCATCGGCGTGGTCATCCTGCGGTCGGGCAGCTTCGATCAGGTCCAGTTCGCGCTGGTCGCGGTGCTCGCGACGCTCATCGGGGTCGCGGTGCTGACCGTGCCGTTCTGGCTCCGCCTTGTCCGCGACCTCAGCGACGAGCGCAAGGCCCGCATCCGCACCGACGAACGCGCCGAGATCGCCGCGCACCTGCACGACTCGGTGCTGCAGACCCTCGCGCTGATCCAGAAGCAGGCCGAGTCCCCGCGCGAGGTCGCGCGGCTGGCGCGTGGTCAGGAACGGGAACTGCGCGGCTGGCTCTACGGCCCGTCCGGCTACGGCAAGAGCGCCGAAAGCGGGAAGAAGGACGACGCCGAGGTCACCGCCGGGTCCTTGTCGGAGGCGCTGGCCACCGCGTGCGGGGAGGTCGAGGACACCTTCGCGATCTCGGTCGGCCAGGTCGTCGTCGGCGAGGCCGAGCTGAACGAATCACTGACCGCGCTGGTGCAGGCGGCCCGCGAGGCGATCGTGAACGCCGCCAAGCACGCCGGCGTCGAGGAGGTCAGCGTCTACGCCGAGGTCGAGCCGACGGAGGTCACGGTCTTCGTGCGCGACCGCGGCAAGGGCTTCGACCCGGACGTCGTCCCGGCCGACCGGCACGGGCTCGCCGATTCGATCCGCGGGCGGATGAGCAGGCACGGCGGGACGTGCAAACTGCGCACCGCACCGGGGGAGGGCACGGAGGTCCAGCTCGCCATGCCGGTGAAGGCGGGCAAGGGTGCCGCCTGAGGCCGCTATGCTCGGTGACGCGGCCGATGAGGGGAGCAACGTGACGGAGAACCAGCAGGCGCGGGAGCCGGTGAAGGTCTTCCTCGTCGACGATCACGCGCTTTTCCGCGCCGGGGTGCGCACCGAACTCGACACCATCACCGACGAAGTCAGGGTGGTCGGCGAGGCGGGCTCGGTCGGCGAGGCGGTGGCCGGGATCGCGCGCGCCAAACCGCAGGTCGTCCTGCTCGACGTCCACATGCCCGACGGCGGTGGCGCCGAAGTGCTGCGTCGCGTGCGCCCGGAGCTGCCGGACGTCGTGTTCCTCGCGCTCTCGGTGTCCGACGCGGCCGAGGACGTCATCGCGGTCATCCGGGCGGGCGCGCGCGGCTATGTCACCAAGACGATCTCGTCGAAGGAACTGGTGCGCGCGGTGGTGCGGGTCGCCGACGGCGACGCCGTGTTCTCACCGCGGCTGGCCGGGTTCGTGCTCGACGCCTTCGCGGACCGGCCGGGTTCGGCGCCGATCAACGACCCGGAACTGGACCTGCTGACCCCGCGCGAGCGCGATGTCCTGCGCCTGCTCGCGCGGGGGTACGCCTACAAGGAGATCGCGTCCGAGCTGTTCATTTCGGTGAAGACGGTCGAGACCCACGTGTCGAGCGTTCTGCGCAAGACGCAGCTGTCCAACCGCTATGAGCTTTCCCGCTGGGCTTCCGACCGACGCCTGGTGTAGCGGCCGACACACGAAAAGCGTTTGCGGGGCCTTTCCCGGCTCCGTTAACGTCATTGGCGTGATGTACTTCTACTTCCTCTGATGGCGCCCGGCAAGGCCCGTCCTTGCCTTCGGTGACCACTGTCCACTTCGGACTACACGAATACCTTTTGCGTGCTCCCGGATTCTCCGGTGGTAGCGCGCGGGTATTCGGTACAGGAGGAAGTAATGACTCGCTCTTTAGTCGTGCCCGCGCGCCATCGGGCGCATCTCGCCGCGTCGGATCTCCACGTCGCCCGTGGCGGAAAACCGGTTCTCGCCGGTGTCGACCTGACCGTTTCTCCCGGCGTCCGGCTGGGCGTGGCCGGGGAGAACGGGCGAGGGAAAACCACGCTGCTGCAAGTGTTGTCGGGTGCGCTGGCGCCGGACAGCGGTTCGGTGCAGCTGGTCGGTACGTTCGGCGTGGCGGATCAGGAAATGCCCGTCGCGGACGACCGCACGGTCGGTGACCTGATCGACGTCGAACTGGCCGACGCCCGTTTCGCCGTGCAGGAACTCGACGCGGCGACCGAGGCGCTGGTCGAGGAACGTCCCGGCGCGGAACAGCGGTACGCCGACGCGCTCGCGGCGGCGGAATCGCTGGACGCGTGGGACGCGGACCGCCGTGTCGACGTTTCGCTGGCCGCGCTCGGCGCCGTCGATGACCGGTCGCGGCCGTTGGCGACGTTGTCGGTCGGCCAGCGGTACCGTGTCCGGCTGGCGTGCCTGCTCGGCGCGGGCCACGACCTGCTGCTGCTCGACGAGCCGACCAACCACCTGGACGCCGACGGCCTCGCGCATCTCACCGCGCGGCTTCGGGAGCATCCGGGTGGGGTGGTACTCGTGAGCCACGACAGGGCGTTGCTCACCGACGTCGTCACTGCGGTGCTCGACCTCGATCCGACCCGGGACGGGCGTCCGCGCACCTACGGCGGCGGCTACGCCGGCTATCGCGAAGGCCGGCGTGCCGAACGTGAGCGCTGGTTCGCCGAGTACCGGGAACAGCAGACCGAACAGCAGCGGCTGGCCGAGGATCTCGCGGCGGCGCAGGATCGGCTGTCGACCGGGTGGCGTCCGGCGAAGGGAACCGGCAAGCACACCCGGGCGACGCGCGCGCCGGGGTTGGTGCGGGCGGTGCATCGGCGGCAGGAGGACCTGGAGGCGCATGTCGTCGCCGTTCCCGAGCCGCCGTTGCGGCTGGACGTGCCCGAGCTTCCGTCGATGCCGGGCGTGACGCTGCTGGCGGCCGAGGACGTCACGGTCGACGGCCGGCTGACCCGGCCGCGGTCGTTGTCGCTCCGCTCGGGGGATCGCCTGGTGATCACGGGCGCGAACGGCTCCGGGAAGTCGACGCTGTTGTCGGTGCTCGCGGGCGACCTTGTTCCCGCGTCCGGCACGCTGCGCCGGGCCAGGTCCGCGCGGGTGGCGTTGCTGGCGCAGGAATCGCCCGCGTCGTCACGGCGTTCCGCGCGGGATGTGTTCGCCGCGGCGGTGGACAAGTTCGTCGTCGACGGGCGGCTGCGCGAAGGGGAGGTCGTGTCGCTGGAGCGGCTGGGCCTGCTGTCCGCGGCCGATGCGCGGCGCCGGGTGTCGGAGCTGTCGATCGGCCAGCAGCGACGTCTCGACCTGGCGATGCTGCTCGCGTCGCGGCCGCACGTCGTGTTGCTCGACGAGCCGACGAACCACCTGTCGATGTCGCTCGTCGAGGAACTGACCGAGGCGCTGGCCGCGACCGGCGCGGCCGTCGTGCTCGCCACGCACGACCGGCAGCTCCTGCGCGACACCGCGAACTGGCCGCGGCTCCGCCTCTGAACACTCCGTGGGGGTCGCATCGATAGGCCCCTGGTCCCTCGATGCGACCCCCACGGACTTCACCGGAACTCGTGCACGACCTCGATCAGTCCGACGATGTGGGTGTTGAACTCGGCGAGTTCCCCGGCCGGGACCCATAGCTCCAGGATCGTGCGCCCACCCGCCTGCTGAACCGGGTAGCGCTCCACGAACGCCGTTTCCACCTCGAAACGGGTTACGTAGCCGACGCCGCTGTGCGGCACGTTCCAGTCACGGGCGATCTTGACGGCGTAGTCCTCGTTGAGCACCGGGTAGAAGATCGACTGATCGGGTAGCCGCGGCGGCCATTCTCGCCATCCTGAGGCCCGGACGAGTTCCAGTTCCTCAGGGCCCGTCGGGCGCCACAGCGTCGTCGTCTCGCTCATACCGACCACCTCCACTCCGTTTTCCAGGAACTTGCGTACGCGCCCTAACGAGCGCGTTTAGCCCGCTAAACGCGCTCGGTTGGGGCGGGTGGGGCTGGTGTGACGCGGCGGGGTGGGGGTGGGGGTTAGTCGGTGGCGGGGGCGAGGGGGCGTCGCTCCGTTTCGGGGGCGGCGGTGGAAGCGGGAGTAAAGGTCCCTTGCTCCCGCTTGCGGAGGCGGGTGAGGGCCACGCCGCCGAGGACGACGAGCATCCCGGCGATCACCCGGAGTTCCAGGGGCTCGTGGAGGAACACGGCGCCGAGCAGTACCGAGACGACAGGCAACAGGTAGCCGACGACCGACGCCGCGACCGCGCCCTCGCTGGCGAGCAGCTGGTAGTTCAGGACGAACGCGATCCCGGTCGAGCCGACGCCGAGGATGAGCACGGCGATCAGCGGCACCGGGCTCAGGTGGATCGGGGTGAGCCCTCCGAACGGCATCGCCAGCAGCATGAACCCGCTCGCCAGCAGCATCTGGCCACCCGACAGCGCGTACGGCGACACGCCCGTTCCGGACAGGTAGCGGCCTTCGTAGACGAACGCGAAGCCGTAGCTCGCCGCCGCCGCGAGGCACGCCAGCGCTCCCCAGCTCAGCAGCCCGGAGGCCTGCCACGGCGCGAAGATCAGCAGGATCCCGGCGAGCCCGACGATCAGGCCGGTCACCCGGACCGCCGTCATCCGGCTCGGCACGCCGAGCATCGGCGCCACGACCAGCACCCACAGCGGGGTCGTCGAGTTCAGCACGCCGGTGATCCCGGAGTCCACGGTCGTCTCGCCGATGGCGAACAGCAGGAACGGCAACGCGTTGTGGAAGAACGCGGCCACCGCCAGATGCCCCCACGTCCGGCGATCCGCGGGCAGGCGGTTCCCGAACAGACGGCACAGCGCCAGCAGCACCACCGCCCCGAGCACGAGCCGCGCGAGGACCAGCTGGACCGGGGACAGCGCCCCGAGCCCCAGCTTGATCCAGAAGAAACTCGACCCCCACATCAACGCCAGCGCGGCGATCCGCAGCAGGGTTTTGGTCTCACTCACCCCAGTCCTCCTCAACGATCACCTCCAGCCTCGCCGCGAAAAGACGTAAGGACAAGCGAATATCACTACACGGATAGTTAAGGAGATCTGTAGTATCGGAACCATGCTGGACGTACGGCGCATGCAGGTGCTGCGCGCGGTGATCACCAGCGGGTCGATCACCGCCGCGGCCAGGAACCTCGGCTACACCCCGTCCGCCATCAGCCAACAGCTGTCCACTTTGGAGCGTGAGGCCGGGGTCGAGCTGCTGATGCGCGTCGGCCGCGGCGTGCGGCCCACTCCGGCGGGTTCGCTGCTGTCCGAACACGCCGAGACGCTGAGTTCCGAGCTCGCCCGCGCCGAGGCGGCGCTCACCGAACTCAAGGCGGGACACACCGGGAGCCTCGGCATCCGCTACTTCGCGACAGCCGGCGCGTCGCTGGTTCCGCCCGCCGTCGCCGCCGTACGCCGCGAGCATCCGGGAATCCGGCTCGATCTCAAGCTCGTCGAACCGGACGATCCACTGCCCGAAGTGGAGGAGGGCCGTGCCGACGTCGCGATCGTGGTCTCCCCGCACGAGCGGTCGGCAGGCAAAGGCGTCGAGTTCGTGCATCTGCTCGACGACCCGTATCGCGCGGTGCTGCCGAAGGCGCATCCGCTGACCCGCAAGCGCGTCCTCGACCTGACCGAGCTGGCCGACGAGCCGTGGATCGGTATCGACGGCGTTCCCGGCATCTGCCGCAACATCCTGCTCGACGCCTGCGCGTCGGCCGGGTTCTCCCCGAACTTCGTCGTGGAGTCCGAGGATTACCAGACCGCGCAGGGCTTCGTCGCCGCCGGACTCGGGGTCGGCCTCATTCCCGACCTCGGGCTCGGCACCCCGCATCCCGGAGTCGTGACGCGCAAGATCCGCAACCCCGGCCCCTTCCGTTCCATTCACGCCGCGATCACCGAACGCGCCTGTGGCCGGCCCGCCGTCCGCACGTTGCTCGACGCCATGCGTGAGGCGACGAGCAAGGTGGCCTAGACGAAGAGCAGTTCCGCGATGCCGACGCCGACGAGCACGGCGACCAGGATCGCGGCCGCGGTGAGCAGCCATTTGCGCGTCGCCGGGGACAGTGAACCCCGCGACGGCGTCGGCGCCGCGTTCGGTGCGGGCTGAACCGGCGGTGGCGCGTACTGCGTCGCGACCGGGCCCGGCATCTGCTGCGTCGCCGCCTGCTGAAGCGGCTGCTGCTGCGGGAGTTGCTGTGGGAACGGCGCCTGCTGGACCGGTGCTTGCTGGACCGGCATCTGCTGCGGGAGCTGCGCCCCGGCCGTGACCGGCCACGAGGCGGGCACGGTCGGCATCGCGGGCGCGGTCGGCGGGATGAACGCCGTCTCCTTGCCCTCGGTGATCGCGCTCAGCGAGCGGACGGTGTCGGCCATGGTCGGCCGGACCAGCGGATCCTCCCGCAACATCTTGCGCAGCGCGCCGCTGAGCACGCCCGCCTTCTGCGGCGGGCGTTCCGAGGACTGCCCGTCCTCGCCGAACGGCGGCATCCCTTCGACCGCGGCGTAGAGCGTCGCCCCGAGCGAGAACACGTCCGCGGGCGCCGACGGCGGAAGTCCGCGAGTCACCTCCGGCGCGCGGTACGCCGGCGTCGGGCCGCCACCGGTGATGCCGATGTCGGTGAGCTTCACCCCGCCGTCGTCGGCCAGCAGCACCGTGCCCGGTTCGAGCGTGCGGTGCACGATCCCGGCCGCGTGGATCGCGGTCAGCGCCTTGCCCAGCTGGATGCCGAGCGACGCCGCCTGCTCCGGGGTGAGTGTGCCGTGCTCGGCCAGGAACGTCGACATGCTGCGCGAGGGGATGTACTCCATCACCAGCCAGATGTCTTCGCCGTCCGGCAGCACGTCGAACACCTTGATCGCGCAGGCGTGCTCGATCCGCGCCGCGTCCTTGCCCTCCTGCATCGCCGCCGAGCGCGCCTGCTCGGCACGGTCGGGCGGCAACCCGACGGGCAGATACATCCGCTTCATCGCGACGGTCCGGAACAGCCGGGTGTCGAACGCGAGCCAGACGATGCCCGCGCGGCCCCGGCCGATCGGCTGATCCAGCCGATAGCGGCCCCCGACGATGCTGCCTTCAGAACTCATAACAAGTCCAGGCTAGCCGCCAGCCGGCGGCTGCGAGCTAGATGCGGTGGGCGTCGTCGTGGGCGTAGCCGTTTTCGTCGGCGGTTTGGGTGTAGTCGTTTGTTCTGTATCGGATGTCGGCGTCGTCCGCGGTGGTGGCGGCGGGTTGTTCGACTGCGTGTTCCGCGGCGTCGTGCGCCGCGTCGGAGTGTCGGACGTCGTGGGCGCGACGGACGACTCCGTGGTGGCCGGACTCTCCGAAGTGGACGGTGCCGACTCCGAGGTCGACGGCGCCTTGGAGGTGGAGGCCGGGGGCGGCGGAGCGGCGGGCGTCTCCGGGTTGTTCGAGCCCAGCAGCCACACCCCGAGACCGACCAGCGCGACGAGGACGACACCGCCGATGATCGCGGGCTTCTTCCACGCGCCGGGCTTCTCGTTGTCCTCTTCGTCTTCGGGGCTCGTGTGGCCGCGAGCCGGAGGCGGCGGGGGCTCGTCGTAGTCGTGGTACGGGTCGTCGAGCATCTCGGTCGCGGGGGCCGCGCCCGGCGCCATCAGCGCGGTGCGGTCGGGGCCGGCGCCGTGACCGTTGTCGTAGTGCTCGTCCGGGTAGTAGCCCTGCCGGTCGTAGTCGTCTTCCGGATATCCGGTGGCCGGCGCGTAGTCGTCCTCGTCGTCGTAGTACTGACCATCGGGCTCCGGGCCGTCGAGCAGCGTGCCCGAGTGCCCGGCCGGGACCTCGTCCTCGCCCGCGAGCGCGGCCGCGCCCACCGCGCCTGCCGCGGCGCCGACCGCCGCGCCGCCGAGCACTCCGGCGGCAGGCGACAGCACCGTCTCGTCCGCGGGCCCGCCGAGCGGCGTCTCCCCGCGCGCGACGGCGTCGAGCAGTTCTTCGCACTCTTCGGCAGTGGGCCGGTGCTCGATCTCGGGGTGCAACAGCACCGCGAGGACACTGGCCAGCGGGCCGGACTGGCGGGGCGGGTTGATCTGTCCGGCGGCGACCGCGTGCAGCAGGCTCAGCGTGTTCTCGGAAAGACCGAACGGGGGCTGGCCCTCGCACGCGGCGTACAGCGTGGAACCCAGCGAGAACACGTCCGACTCGGGACCGGGATCGCCGCCGATGGCGACCTCGGGCGCGAGATAGGCCGGTGTCCCGGCGATCATCCCGGTCTTGGTGACCGTGACGTCGTCCTTGGCGCGGGAGATGCCGAAGTCGGTGATCTTCACCGTGCCGTTCCCGGCGAGCAGGATGTTGCCCGGCTTGATGTCGCGGTGCACGATGCCCACCGCGTGCGCCTCGCGCAGCGCCGCGGCCACCTGCGCGCCGATCCGCGCCACCTCGACGGGCGGCAGCGTGCGGCGTTCCTGCAGGACCTGCGCCAGGCTCGTGGAGTTGAGGTACTCCATGATCAGGCAGGGCTGGCCGTTGTCGTCGGTGACGACGTCGAACACCGAGATCGCGTTCGGGTGATGCAGCCGCGCCGCGATTCTGCCCTCGCGCATCGTGCGCTGCCGGGCGTCCTCCGCGTCGTGTGCCTCGAGTCCCGGCTGGAGCAGCAGTTGCTTGATCGCCACTGTGCGGCCCAGTACCTCGTCGTGCGCTTGCCAGACGGCACCCATCGCGCCCGTACCGATCCGCTGGACAATGCGGTACCGGCCGGCGACCAGGCGACCCTCGTCGCTCACGCGACCTCCCTTTGGGGCTCCGACTTCACGGGACGGGGGTTCACCCGTCCCGGCGACGTGGCCATGGGTACGTCGCACCTCCGGAGCGTATGCACATGTTGTGGGCTGTGTGCCGGTTTCACCGAGACCGGCCCGTGACAAGGCTAGGCGTTCACTCTGTGCACACACACTCGGCACAGCCCGAACGCCTCGCGGCGGCCCGGCAGGGTCACATGTACTGGGCCGACAGCAGCCGGGCGTCGGTGATCAGACCGGCGGTGTGCTCGGCGAACCGGAGCAGCTGGGTGACGCGCAGCAGGCCGCCGTCGGGCTGGCGCATGGTGACCACGGCGAGCACGGACCCGTCCGGCTGCACCTGGGTGTCCTTCTCCTGCACGTCGATGGCGTCCATGGTGCTCCAGGCCCGCACGAGGTCGCCGGGCTCGCCGCCGGCCAGTGCCGGGGCCAGCAGCGCGAGGGCGCCGTTGGCGTCGCGGCCGATCGTGGCGTAGAAGTTCTTCACCGCGGCCAGCTTGTCGCCGGGCGTCTTCGGCGCCGAGGTGGTGGTGGAGCTGGTGGGCGCGGCGCTGCTCGACGCTGTCGCCGAGGGCTGGCCCGGCGACGGCGCGGACGAGGACGCGGGCGGTTTGCCGTGTCCCGTCGTGTCCTGCTGGCCGACGGTGGTGCCGCCGTCGGCGGTGCGACGCTGCTGTTGCGGGACGGCGTGGCCGCCGAGGGCGGCGGCGCCGCTGAACCCGGCGGGCGCGGTGGCCTCCGAGACGGTGACGGGACGGTGGGCCGCGGTGAGCGTCGGCGCGACGACCACGGCGGTGGCGACGAGCCCGCCCGCCATGGCGAGCCCGGCCAGCTTGGCGCGGCGGGCGAAGCGGTTCTCCGGCTCGTCCCCGGAATCCTCGGAGCCGTCCTCGGCCGTGGCGCCGGAGCGGCCGGACTGCCGGCGCGGGGGCAGGTACTTCTGCGGCTCGCGGAACACCTGCTCGAGATAGGCGCGGTCGGCGTCGCCGACATCGCCGAGAATCTCGGCCGGTATCACGTCCTCGACGCGGACGGCGTCCGGTTCACGCCGCGTGCGCTGCCGATCAAGCACGAAATCCTCGCTCTGGGGTCCGGGGACGACGGTAGGCCGTTCGGCTGCCGCCGCTGGGCCGGACGGCCGACTTGTGATCGGTTCCGGCCCCGCTGTCGTCAGGTAACCCTGCGCGGACGGCAACTGCCAGAGCCTGTCGCCGGGATGCCGTCGCGATACGACGAACGGCAGCCTATGTCACCCACCCGGACCAGGGGAGACCGTTCGGCGCACCGCACGTGCATCGGAACGGGAAGCCTGCACTTGCAGGTAACGGTTACCGGCCGTCGCTGGTGATCTTGTCCCCGTCGCCGAACGTCAGAGTGTGCTGCTCGATGGTCTTGGTGCCGTCCTTGTGCGTGACCTCGACGGTGTTGACGGTCTGCGATTTCCGCTGGTCGATGGCGACCTTCTTGACCTCGAAGTAGGCGACGTCGGCGTACCGCTCGGACAGCCGCTGGGGCCCCTCGTCGCGGAGTTCGCCGGTGGTCACCGACGACGCCTCGCTGGGGTTGGTGGTGACGGTGTTGAAGAACTTCTCCGAGTTGTCCCCCATGGCCTTCGCGTTCTGCGGCGACGCGTACCAGATGGGTGGCGGCGTGGTGGTCCGGTCGGCCGGGGTGATCGGCGGTTTCTGCGGCGTGCGGCTCGTCGACGGTGCCGACGGGCTGCCCGGCCTCGACGTCGAGGTGGTCAGCGGCGTCCCCGCCGGATCCGTGGCCGTACCGCCCGGGCTGTCGGAAGTGCCGGGGGTGGCGCCACCCGGCGAGTTGCTCGTGTTGCCGATCGCGCGTTCGGGGCGGCCGCTGCTCGGGTGCCCGCCGGTGCCGCCGTGCTGCCCCGGCGGTGTCAGCGACGACGGATCCTCGCTGACGACCGGGGCGCCACCGCGGTAACCGGGCCAGCCGCCCTGGCTGGCCTGTTCGGTTTCCGGCTTGCCGACCAGCAGCGTCCCGGCGAACAGCAGGCCGACCACGACGGCCCCGGAGGCGCCGGTCGCGAACCAGGCCGCCTTGCGCCAGGTCTTCGGCGGGGTGACCGAGGCGGGCACCGAACCGAGGTCGAACGTGCCGAGCCCGTCGGCGGGCGGCGCGAGGTAGACCCGGACGTCGTCCTCTTCCGGCACCGCGGGCCGCGCGGGCGGCGGGGTCAGCTTCACGCGGGTGCGCTGTGCCGCCTGCTCCTCGTGCCGCGCGGCTCGCTCCCGGGCCTGCGCCGCGAAGGAGACCTGGACGCGGGCGGGCGGCGCGGCAGGCGGTTCGGCGGCCAGGGGCGGGGGAGCCGGACGTTCACGCGGCGGCCGCTGTGGCTGGGGGAGCGGCTGGGGCAGGGGCAGGCTGCCGTGCGTGCCGAGGAAACCGGACGTCGAGCCCCGGCCGGGATCGGGTGTCCGCGGCGGGGGAAGCGGAAGGGAACCGGTCGAGGGCGGGTCGACGGGCTCCGCGGCCCGCCGGTGGTGCTGGCCGCCCTGCCTCGGTGGCACCGGCGGCGTCCAGGTACCCGCCGCGCCCGCCCGGTGCCTGCCCGGATGCGCGCCGCTCGCGGCCCTGCCATGTCCTGGGTGTTCCGCGCGTGCGGTCATATCGGACCGACCCTTCCGGCGGTCCGCCCTGACGTCGGTGCGGCCACGGTTAAGCCGAACGGAGCACACCGCTCACGCGCGGAATCACGCGCGGACTCCTGAGCAGATGCACGCGCATGCGAGAACGGGCGCGCAGGGCCGCTGCCCCCGCGCGCCTCTCGGGCATCGCCCGACCCAGACGCAAGGGTCCTCACGCGGACCACCCTAAGAGGACCGGCCGCCGAAGTCTCGGCCGAGCCTGCAAGTTGCAGATGATTCACCCGACCGGGCGCGGCCAAATGGGCGCGGCCGACGCTACGGAGTGCTATAACACCTGCTCCTGGTGGTCACCCTCCGCTGCGATACTTCGCCTGGGTCGACTGAAGAGCCTTCGTCGCGACCGCGCCACTGCCCACGGCGACGATGATGGAAACGATGTCGAGGAACGGTCCGCCGCTGGTCAGCAGCCATGCGAACAGCGAGGCGGCGGTGGTCCCGCCCGCGATCGCCCACCGGCCGCGGACGTACTCGGCGACCGGCGCGCCACCGGCACGCTTACCCGCAGCGTTGTTCAACAGGGCCAGGTAACCCACATGGCCCAAGGCGGCGAGCACGCTCGCGATCGCGATGACGACGGCGATGACGTTGATCATGATGTCCTTCCTTTTGTCACGCTTGCCCGTTTCGTTCCAGTGTGCCCGCCGCGGGCGCGCGGCCGGGGCACCCCGCGCTGGACGGCGTCGCACGCGAGGTCTGCCGGTCGGGAGAAGCGTGACTCCGCGGAAGCGGAAGGCCCGGCCGTGGCCGGCGGTGTGTGGTCACCACCAGTGTGCCCGTGCCGGGCGGCGGGTGGCTCGGGGAAAACCCTGAGTTCCTCCGGCGGCGTCAGCGGCCCAGCCGTCCGCGGCCGAGGTTCAGCAGTGCCATCGCCAGCTGGCGGCCCTCCGGGCCCAGTTCGCGGTAGCGGGCGAGCACGTCCATCTCGCGGTTGTAGACGATGCGGGTGCCGCCCGCGGCCATCCTGGCCGCGCCGATCGTCTTCGACACCTCCACGCGGCGTTTGACCAGCCGCAGGATCTCCGCGTCCAGCCAGTCGATCTCCTCGCGGAGCGACGAGATGTCGTCCGCCGAGGGGACCTCGGCCGGGGTCGGCTCTTCGGTGTTCTGCGTCTGCGCGTTCATCGGGACCTCTCTGAAGTCCGGAACCTCACTCGTCCCTGGGACGGCGAAGCCCCGGGTCCGAGGACTCCGGGGCTGGCTGTGACTGCGGTATCGGGCACTACGCGATCACGGGAGCCGGAGTCCGGGTCCCGTAAAAAAATCGCTCCGCGTGGTGCCGCACGAGATCAGTATGGCACAGCGCCGCGGCGCCGCTGCCGGAAACCGCGGATCCGCGCATGCGCGAAGAAGCTCGCCACGAGCCAGAACATCGGCGCCAGCGGCCAGAAGAACGGCACGCCGGACATCGCCCAGCGGATGACGAGCAGCACGCTCAGCGCGACTACGGCGGCGAGGTGTATCCGCAACGCCGGATGCCGCAACGCGCCCGCGATCGGCGGCCCGCCCCGGCGTTCCGGCTTCGGCTCCGGTCGCGGCAGGTCGGCGGTGAGCTCGCCGAGTTCGTCGGTGTAGCGGGCGGCGTAGACCATGCTCAGCCGTTCCTCGACCTCGTCGAGGCCGAGCCGTCCGTCGGTGCCGGCGGCCTGGATGACGGTGGCGACGCGTTCCCGGTCGCTGTCCGCGGCTCGCAGCCGCGCGGGGATCTTCTTCTCGTCCATGCTTCCCGATGCTCCGCGCGGACCCGGCGGCGCGCGTCGGACGGCAGGCGACATCCACGCCTACGCCTGACGCGGTAGCTTCCGCCCCCGGGGTAGCGTGGACAGGCGATGGACACCCTCTTCGATCTCCCCGCCGAAAGCCCCGCACCCGTCGCGGACGGGCCAGCCGAGCTGCTCGAGGATCTCAACCCGGCACAACGCGAAGCGGTCACCCACGCCGGTGGCCCGCTGCTGGTCGTCGCGGGCGCGGGTTCGGGCAAGACCCGGGTGCTGACCCGCCGGATCGCCTACCTGCTCGCGGCCCGCCGCGTGCATCCGGGCGAGATCATGGCGATCACGTTCACCAACAAGGCCGCGGCCGAGATGCGCGAGCGCGTCGCCACGCTCGTCGGCAGGCGCGCGAACGCGATGTGGGTGTCGACGTTCCACTCGATGTGCGTGCGGATCCTGCGCAGGGAAGCCAAAACGCTGGAGATGTCGTCGAACTTCTCCATCTACGACTCCGACGACACGAAGCGGCTGATCACCCTCGTCGCGCGTGACCTCGACATCGATCCCAAGCGCTACGCCGCGCGGATGCTGGCCGTGCACATCTCGAACCTCAAGAACGAACTCGTCGACGCCGAGACGGCGGCCGCCAACGCGGGCAACGACCTCGAGCGGCGCGTCGCCGAGGTCTACGGCGAGTACCAGCGGCGGCTCACCCAGGCCAACGCGATGGACTTCGACGACCTGATCATGCGCACGGTCGAGATGCTGCAGGCCTTCCCCGCCGTCGCCGAGTACTACCGGCGGCGGTTCCGGCACGTGCTGGTCGACGAGTACCAGGACACCAACCACGCGCAGTACACCCTGGTCCGCGAGCTGGCCGGGACCGAGCCGAGCGAGTCCGGGATCGAGCCTGCCGAGCTGTGCGTCGTCGGTGACGCGGACCAGTCGATCTACGCCTTCCGCGGCGCGACCATCCGCAACATCGAGGAGTTCGAGCGGGACTTCCCGAACGCGCGCACCGTTTTGCTGGAGCAGAACTACCGCTCCACGCAGACGATCCTTTCCGCGGCGAACGCGGTGATCGCGCGTAACCCCAACCGGCGTGCGAAGCGGCTGTGGACCGATTCCGGCGACGGAGCGAAGATCGTCGGCTACGTCGCGGACAACGACCACGACGAGGCCGCGTTCATCGCGGGCGAGATCGACGCGCTGGCCGAGAAGGGCGAAGCGGAGTACTCCGACATCGCCGTCTTTTACCGCACCAACAACCAATCCCGGGTCTTCGAAGAAATCTTCATCCGGCTCGGGCTGCCGTACAAGGTCGTCGGCGGCGTCCGCTTCTACGAGCGGCGCGAGGTCCGCGACATGATCGCGTACCTGCGGGTGCTGGCCAATCCGGAAGACACGGTCAGCCTGCGGCGCGTCCTCAACGTGCCCAAGCGCGGGATCGGCGACCGTGCCGAGGCCGTGGTCGCGACGCACGCCGAGCGCGAGCGGATCTCGTTCGCGGCCGCGCTGCGGGACGCGGTGGCCGGCAAGGTCCCGCTGCTGAATCCCCGCTCCGCCAAGGCGATCACCGGGTTCGTGGCGCTGCTGGACGAACTCGGCGAGGTCGTCGCGTCCGGCGCGGAGGTGCACGACGTGCTGGAGGCGGTGCTGGACAAGACCGGCTACCGCGTCGAGCTGGAGGAGTCGGACGATCCGCAGGACGCGTCGCGGGTGGAGAACCTGACCGAACTCGTCACGGTGGCCAGGGAGTTCGCCGAGTTCACCGCGGAGGTCCTCTCCGACGAGAACGCCGAACTGGTCGCCGACGCCGAGGGCACGCCCGCGCCCGGCTCGCTCCCCGCCTTCCTGGAGCGCGTGTCGCTGGTGGCGGACGCGGACTCCATCCCGGCGGCCGACGGCGGCGAAGAGGGTGACGGCGGGGCCGGGGTGGTCACCCTGATGACCGTCCATACCGCGAAGGGGCTCGAGTACCCGGTGGTGTTCTGCACCGGCTGGGAAGACGGCGTCTTCCCGCACATGCGGGCGCTGGGCGATCCGGCGGAACTCGCCGAGGAGCGGCGGCTGGCCTACGTCGCGATCACTCGCGCGCGGCAGCGGCTGTACGTCTCCCGCGCGCTGGTGCGTTCGGCCTGGGGCCAGCCGCAGGCGAACCCGGCGTCCCGGTTCCTCGACGAGGTGCCGCCGGAGCTCGTCGACTGGCGGCGGCTGGAACCGTCCTCCGGCACCGGTTTCGGGTCCTCCGGGCCTCGCGCGGCGACCACCTGGGGGCGCCGGAGCGGCGGGTTCTCCTCGTCCTCGGGGTCTTCCGGGGCCGCGGGGTCTTCGGGCACCAGCCCGTTCGGCAAGGGCTGGAAGGACACCGTGGCGCTCAAACTGGACGTCGGTGACCGGGTCAGCCACGACAAGTACGGGCTCGGGACCGTCATCTCCTGCGACGGCACGGGACCGAGGGCGACCGCGACGATCGACTTCGGCGCGTCGGGCAAGGTCCGGCTGATGCTCATCGGCAGCGTGCCCATGGTGAAGCTCTGATTCCCTCGTCCGAGTGAACATGCCCGGCGGGCCGCCCGCCGGGTCTTCTCCCGTTTTCCCGTTCTCCGCAAGCATTCCGCCGTCCTCCCCGGAGGGCGGCCCGCGCCGAGGGCGGCGGCTCGGCCGTCACCGCCGCCCGAATCGTCGTCCCCCTCCGCTATACCTGAATTCATCGAACACGAGTTCGACGAAATGGGGTAGGCTGGCAGGGTCCGCCGCCCCGGAGGGGAGAACGGGGTGTGGACGCGGTTTTGTTTGGGCTCCTGGCAGGCGGGGTACAGGAGTACTTGCGGGGTGTGGTGGGGACATGTGCCCCGGATCGGGGTCCGGGACAGGTGGAATCCGTACCACGAGGACCGGCTTGCTCGGGGCCGGTCCCTGCGGAGGCGTGCCGCCTGGCCGCCGCCTGGCGAGCGCTGCTGCGCATGCACGAGCTGGGCGGCGACGGGCGGTGTGTCGCCTGCGGCGGCCGCCGGTGGACCACCAGGGCGCGGGCGGCCGGGAAAGCACGTCTCGGCTGGTTCGGCTGGTGGCCGGTCCGGCGGCAGGCGTCGCTGTGCACGGTCTGGCAGGTCGCGGTGGGCTACTTCGTCCGGGCGGCTGCCGGGCGAGGTGCGGTAGCGCTTCACAGCGGCGGATGACGGCGTCGCACGGGCGGACGTGGGGACGTCGGCCCGGCGGAGTGCTGAAGGCGGTGCTCGCGCGGATCTTCGCGCCACCGGATCGGCGGCGGGCGCCCGGAAAAGCGCCGGAAAGCCCTGGGGTCACGCAGATGACAGCGATGGTCGCCGACCGGCGCTGGGGCGGGCCACGGCCGCATCAGGGGCCGAAACGTGCCACCCGAGAGCGAACCGGTGAGCCGGTGGTACGTCCGCCGCGCCCGAGGAAAGCTTGTACGGGCACGGCGGAAGCGAGGTCTCTCGCCGGTGCGGAGTCCGCTGGATCAGAGTTCGACGCCGCGCTCGGCGAGCCACGGCCGCGGGTCGATCTTCTTCGTCCCGTTCTGCCACACCTCGAAGTGCAGGTGCGGGCCGGTGCTCTGGCCGCGGTTGCCGATCTCGGCGATCTGCTGCCCGCATTTGACCTTCTGGCCGACGGAGACCGAGAAGCTGTTCATGTGGCCGTAGACGTGGATCGTGCCGTCGGCGAGCTTCACGCGGACCCAGAGCCCGAATCCGCTGGCGGGTCCGGCGTCGATCACGGTGCCGTCCGAAGCCGCGTAGATCGGGGTGCCGATCGCGTTGGCGATGTCGACGCCCATGTGGCTCGTGCCCCACCGGGCGCCGAACCCCGAGCTGAAGGTGCCGTGCGCGGGCGCGCAGGTCTTGGGCCGCGCGGCTTCCTCGGCGGCCTTCTTGGCGGCGTCGGCTTCGCGCTTTTCGCGGGCCTGGGTGAACTGCTCGCTATCGGCCAGCTTCGCGGCTTCCGCGGAGGCGTCGGCGGCGTGGCCGGTGGGCAGCAGCTCGGGCGCGCCCCCCGAGGCGGCACCTCCCGCGGTGAAGGCGGCGCTCGCGTCCTGGCTGCTGGCCAGGGGGGTCACCTTCGCCTCGGAGTCGGATCCGCTGGTGGACTTCAGGGTCTGGCCCGCGGCCGCGGCGGCGAACGCGCCGGCGGCGACGGCCGCGACCACGACCCGGCCGCGCAGGGCGGAAGACGGCGCGGGGAGCCGATGCGAGCCCCGGACGCGCACGACCGCACCGTCCAGTGCGTCCTGCAGTGCCGGGGAAGGAGCTTGGCCGCCGGGGGAGCGGTGTGAAGCCAAGACGGGGCCTTCCATCGTCGGGGAATCAGATCTGAGGACCCGGGCGGGGGAACCCGGTGAGCCAACCTCGGGGGTGGTTCGCTCGTCGTCCTGCTTTGTGACCTGACTGTAATGGGGACCGGGGGACAGTAACGAAGGGAGACCGTTGTCGGCAAGATCTGTCCTCCGTGTCGGCCGAACGAGCGGCGCCGACCCTGCGGCTAGCTGTGGGGATTACCCAAAGTTAACTGCCACCTACTTCACCGGATGTGACGTCGGTTACAGACCTGTAGAGGCCATTCGGCGGTTCCGGGGCCGGGAAACGGCCTTCGCCGGGCCTCGGCGGGCGGGGAGGAGGAATAACCGTTCGACTGCCGATGTTGAGGGGCGCTAATGCCCCGGTGCCACGGGCTTCGCCGGTCGGCTTGCTAGCGTCGCGCACGATGACTTCGCGCGCACGGCCTCCGTCGGAGGGCTCGCCGCCGGATCCCGTATCCGGCCGGGCCGAGCCTTCTGGTGACGAATCCGCCGAACTCCCGTCCGATGACGAATCCGCAGGTACGGGCCGTTCCGAAGGTGTGGATCCCGGGAAGAAGGGGCCGGGAGAAGCGGATCCCGCGGTGGACGGTGTCGCCGAGAATGCCGCAGCCGGGCTTCCCGTAACCGGGAATCCCACTGAGGGGAACGCGCGCTCCGGGATTCCCGCTTCGGGTGGTCATCGGGCCGGGAGTCCCGCGGCGCGAAAACCGATGGCCACGGATGGCGGCTTGACCGCGGGTCCCGGGCCGGGCGCGGAGTTCGAGGATCGGCGTCCTTCGCCGTCACTGATCGCCGCGCTGGTCCTGGTGGTCGCCGGCGCGCTCGCGCTGATGGCGGGGGCGCTGCTGCCGGTGTCGCCCGACGTGTCGCGTGGGTTCGGCAGCTGGCCGTTGCTCGTGGTGCTGGCACTCGTCCCCGCCGTGGCGGCGGTGTGGTGCGGCCGCACCGGACGGCCCGGTACGGCGGCCGGTCTGGTGGTCGGCCTCGGCGCGCTGGCCCCGGGACGGCTGCTGCTGGACCTGCAGCTCCTCACGGCGGGACCGCTGGCCATCCGGCCGGAGCTGTACCTGCCGTCGCGGTTGCTGGACCGGACGGCCGCCGGGCCCGGACTGTGGCTGCTGCTGGCGGGGGATGTGCTCACCCTGGCCGCACTGGTGCCCGCGGCGCGGGCCGCCCGCCAGCGGGCGGAGATCGCCGGGACCGTCGGCGGGCGGCGGCGGTGGCGGCTCGTGGTGCCGTTGCTCGCGGTGGCCGCCGCGGTCGGCCTGCTGATGGCGCCCGTCCGCTCGGACGACGTCTACCTGCTGGCGCGTTCGGCGTTCGAGGGGCCGTGGCCGGCGTTGGGCGGGTTCCTGCTGCTCGCCTGCGCGCTCCCGCTGGTGCTGGTGCTCGGTCTCGCCTCGGCCTCCGACGGCGTCGCCAAGGGCAGCCTGATCGGCGCGTCGGTAGCCGTGCTCGCGGTGGCGCTGCCGGCGGTGGTGTCCGGGCTCGCGGTGCCGAACCTGCGCCCCGGCTTCGGGCCCGCGCTCGCGGTCGTCGCGGCGGTCGCCGTCCTCGGCCTGGCCGCCACCCGGCTGACCGTGCCCGAACACGGCAGGGAGCCCGAGGGCGATCTGGCCGGGGAAGCGCGGCTGCCCGGTCTGTTCTGGTGGCGGCTGGCGTGTGGTGGTCTCGCCGTGCTGACGGCGATCGCCGCGGTGATCGGCGCGCTCGCCCCGCAACTGGTGACCAGGGCCGGGGCCGTGCTGACCGGCCCGCCGCCGGAGAGTCCGGCCCGCTGGCTGCTGTTGGCCGCCGGGGTGCTGGTCCTCGTACTCGGCCTGCTCATGCTGATGCCGCCGGTCGCGGGCGCCGTCCGGCCGGTGCTCGCGGTGGCCTGGGCGGCGGTCGTGCTCGCCGGCACGGCCGTGCTCGGCACGGCGGTCGCCGCCACCGACGCGACGAACCTCACCGGGTTCGGCGCGGACGCCGGGCAGACGGCGATCGGCTACGACCTCGGCGCCGGGGTCGGGTGGACGGTCGCCGCGCTGGTGCTCGCCCTGCTCACCGCGCCCGCCGCGGTCGCCGCCGGAGTGGTGGAGCGCGAGGACAGCGGCGCCGAAGGGCCGCGTGCCGGCGGCGCGGTGCTGACGCCGGTGGTCGCGGCGGCGGTCCTCGCGGTCGCCGCGTTCGGCACTCCGGTGTTCACCGCCCCCGGGTACGTGGCACCAGGGCTGTGGACGAACTTCGACACTCCGTCCTGGGGACTGCTGACCGCGCTCGTGGTGATCCTCGGTTCCCTAGTGTTGTCGCAGCGGTCCCGTCCTGGCCCGGCGGCGGCCGGGCTGTTCGGCGCGGCACTGCTGGTGGCGGTGCACGCGGCCGAGTACCCGCTCATCGGCTCCGCCCTCGACGGCGCGCGGCCGGCGACCGGGTTCTGGCTCGCTCTCGGTGCCCTCGCAGCGGTGCTCGTGGCGGCCGGGATGGCTCTCGGCGGCGCACGGCGGCAGGCATGAGCGACGCTTGCGAGCCGATCGCATGAGCAGGCCGTTGTTGCGCGTGCTGCTCGCCGAGATCGGTGACGGCGGCGCGGCCGCCGGGCTCCTCGGCCGCTTGCTGCGGGACGAGGGCATGGAGGTCGTCTACGCCGGTCCGCTCGGTACGGCCGAGCAGATCGTCCGTACCGCCGAACAAGAGGATCCCGACGCGCTCGGCGTCGTCGTGGGCACAGGCACCGGCGTCGCCGGACTCGAACCGCTCGCCGGGCGCCTGCCGGACGTGCACCTTTTCGTGCTCGGCACGGCACTCGACGGTGTCGCGCACAGCGGCGTGAGGGCCTTCGAAACCGCCGACGAAGCCCTCGGCTGGCTCGTCGGTGTGCGTTCTCACACCGGTGAAGCACCGTCTGACCGCGCACGGTGACCGACTTCACCAGGTGCGGAGTCCCCTGCGTCTGCGCAGGTCGCTAACCTCGACTGGTCCGACAGCGCGGTCCGGCAGCGGACCACCACAGTGGCGTGTCGTCAGGAGACTGGAGTAGTGGACCTCTACGAATACCAGGCGAGGGATCTCTTCGCCGCCCACGGAGTACCGGTTCTGCCGGGCTCGGTGGCTAGCACCCCCGAAGAAGCCAAGACCGCCGCGGAGCAGATCGGTAACCAGGTCGTCGTCAAGGCGCAGGTGAAGGTCGGTGGCCGTGGCAAGGCGGGTGGCGTCAAGCTGGCGCAGACCCCCGACGAGGCCAAGGAGAAGGCGGAAGCCATTCTCGGCCTCGACATCAAGGGCCACATCACGCGCCGCGTGCTCGTGGCCGAAGCCTCGGACATCTCGTCCGAGTACTACTTCTCCTTCCTGCTGGACCGGGCGAACCGCACGTTCCTGGCGATGGCGTCCTCCGAGGGCGGCATGGAGATCGAGCAGCTCGCGGTCGAGCGCCCCGAGGCGCTCGCGAAGATCCCGGTCGACGCGATCACCGGTGTCGACAAGGCGAAGGCGCTCGAGATCCTGAAGGCCGGAAACTTCCCGGCCGAGATCATCGACGAGGCCGCCGACGTCGTGGTGAAGCTCTGGGAGACGTTCGTCTCCGAGGACGCCACCCTGGTCGAGGTCAACCCGCTGGTCCGTGACCCGCAGGACAAGATCATCGCCCTCGACGGCAAGGTCACCCTCGACGAGAACGCCTCGTTCCGGCACCCGGCGCACGAGGAGCTCGTCGACAAGCAGGCCGAGAACCCCCTCGAAGCCAAGGCCAAGGCCAAGGACCTCAACTACGTCAAGCTCGACGGCGAGGTCGGCATCATCGGCAACGGCGCGGGCCTCGTGATGTCCACTCTGGACGTCGTGGCCTACGCGGGCGAGAAGCACGGCGGCGTCAAGCCCGCCAACTTCCTCGACATCGGTGGCGGCGCGTCCGCCGAGGTGATGGCGGCCGGACTGGACGTCATCCTCAACGACACCGACGTGAAGAGCGTGTTCGTCAACGTCTTCGGCGGCATCACCGCCTGCGACGCGGTGGCGAACGGCATCGTCGAGGCGCTGAAGATCCTGGGCGACGAGGCCACCAAGCCGCTGGTCGTCCGCCTGGACGGCAACAACGTCGTCGAGGGTCGCCAGATCCTGGCCGACGCGAACCACCCGCTGGTCACCGTGGTGGACACAATGGACAACGCGGCCGACAAGGCCGCCGAGCTCGCCGCGGCAGGTGCGTGACATGTCGATCTTCCTGAACGAGAACAGCAAGGTCATCGTGCAGGGCCTCACCGGCTCCGAGGGCACCAAGCACGCGACCAAGATGATCAAGTCCGGCACCACCATCGTGGGCGGCGTCAACGCCCGCAAGGCCGGCCAGAAGGTCACCATCGAGGGCAAGGAACTCACCGTGTTCGGCACGGTCGAGGAGGCCATCAAGGAGACCGGCGCCGACGTGTCGGTCATCTTCGTGCCGCCGAAGTTCGCCAAGGACGCGGTCATCGAGGCGATCGACGCCGAGATCGGCCTCGCCGTGGTCATCACCGAGGGCATCCCGGTGCACGACTCGGCCTACTTCTGGGCGCACGCGGTCGCCAAGGGCAACAAGACCCGCATCATCGGGCCGAACTGCCCCGGCGTGATCAGCCCCGGCAAGTCCAACGCGGGCATCATCCCGGCCGACATCTCCGGCGCCGGCAAGATCGGCCTGGTGTCGAAGTCCGGCACGCTGACCTACCAGATGATGTACGAGCTGCGCGACATCGGCTTCTCCACCGCCGTCGGCATCGGCGGTGACCCGGTCATCGGCACCACGCACATCGACGCGCTCGAGGCGTTCCAGAACGACCCCGAGACCGAGGTCATCGTGATGATCGGCGAGATCGGCGGCGACGCCGAGGAGCGCGCTGCCGACTACATCAAGGCCAACGTCACCAAGCCGGTCGTCGGCTACGTCGCGGGCTTCACCGCGCCCGAGGGCAAGACCATGGGCCACGCCGGCGCCATCGTCTCCGGTTCCTCCGGCACGGCCGCCGCGAAGAAGGAGGCCCTCGAGGCCGCCGGCGTCAAGGTCGGCAAGACCCCGAGCGAGACCGCCGTGCTCGCCAGGGAGCTGTACAACTCCCTCCACTGAGTGGGGCAAAAGCCGCTTTCCACACAGCGAACCGCCCCGGGCGGCCCCCCCCCCCGCACGGTGGGCGGCCGCGCGCGGGCGCGCGTGAGAGAGAAGGAACAGTGTAGAGAGCGTGTGCACAGCACCGCGAAGGCGAGGGCGGGAGTCG
>NZ_JBHYIQ010000087.1:2426-7704 GCF_042739895.1 Amycolatopsis sp. NPDC059021 | reverse complement strand
CCACAATGGGTGTCCGGCCCCGTCGGCGTTCGGGACCATGTGAACCGATCGGGTGAACCGGACGTCTCACGGCCCGTACAGAGGCTTGCCTCCGGGTGCGCTAGCGTTCGGTGAGCACAGCCGCCACGTTCCGTCCCCGGTGTACCGCGCGCTCCGGGGTTGCCGGTCAAGCGACAGGAGAGCATCGATGACCTTCCCCAGTGGTGGGCCTGGCTACCCCCAGCAGGGTGGCGGCCAGCAGCCGCCCCACAACCCGCCCCACTCGGGCGCCTTCCCTCCGCAGGCGCCCCCGCAGGCTCCGGCGCCCGCGGCGCAGGGTGCCGCGATTCCGCAGAACCTGCCGATGCTGCTGGCCCTCGCCGTGACCGTGCTCGGCGTCGTGCAGTACTTCATCGGCTTCTCCGACGAGGCGAGCGTCGTCGGACAGGAGACGCTCTTCCTCCTCGTCGGCGGTCTGCTCGCCGCGTTGTACGTGCTGCCGAAGGGCCCGAAGGCGCTGCCGTTCGCCGCGCTGTTCAGCCTGCTCGGCGCGTTCGAGACGCTGGACGAGATCATCGGCGTCCGCGAAGGGGTCTCCGTGCCCGGCATCGTCACGGTGATCTTCATCCTCGGCATCCTGCAGATGCTGCTCGCGGTCGGCGCGTTGCTGCTCGCGCACGACGTCGTCAAGCCGCCCGCGCCGAAGCCCGCCGCGCCGCAGAGCCCGTACGGCCCGCAGTTCGGCCAGCCCGGCCAGCAGGGGACGAGCCAGTTCGGTCAGCCAGGGCCGCAGCAGCAGTACGGCCAGCAGCAGCCGGGCCAGCAGGCACCGCAGGGTCCGGTGGCCGCGGCTGGTGAGCCGTCCGCGCCGTTCTCGCAGCCGACGACCTTCTCGCCGCCCGCCGCGCCGCCGACCCAGCAGGCCACGACCTACGCGCCGCAGCAGGGCCAGTTCTTCCAGCAGCCCTCCTCGGGCGAGCAGGGCCAGCAGAACCCGGGCACTCCGCCCGGTGGGTTCGGCAAGCAGAGCTGAGCCACCGACCGGCAACACCTCGCACCCACTGTGACTTCCGCTCCGGCGGTGTCACAGTGGGTGTTGGTCTTTCGGGGCTTTTGCCCCGACCGGGTGGGTTAGGTTCGCCACGCCCCGGAAGGGCGGCGTGGCTCACCCGGACGGACCAGTCCGGATGTCAGGGTGGCGATCATGGAGCTGCTCACCCGACCCGAACGCCCGCCGGGCGACGAGCCGGTGAGCGACCCCGAGCCCGACGCGGTCACCGGAGCGAAGCGGGTGCGGGTGTTGCTCGCCGCCGCGCTCGGTCCGCTGGTCACCGGCTATGCCGTGGTCGCCACGCTGCTCGCGCTCGTCACGCTGACCGCGGAGCGGGCGACGTTCTCGGCCGCCGGCGCGCTGCTCGCCGCGGGCCCCGGCTGGCTCGCCGCGCACCAGGTGCGGCTCGACATCGGTGGTCACCCACTCGGGGTGCTGCCTCTGCTGCCCACCCTCGGCGTGGTGCTGCTGGCCATGCGGGCGGGAACCCGCGCCGCGCGGCGGCTCGGCTGCCGGAGCACACGCCGGGCGGTGCCGGTCATCGCCGTGATCGCCGGTGCGCACGCCGTCTTCGGCCTGATCATCGCGGTGCTCTCGCTCGGCGCCCCGGTGTCCGCGAACCCGTTCACCGCGTTCGTGGTGCCCGGCCTGTTCGGCGGGCTGTCCGCGACGATCGGCGTGGTCCGCCGCTGCGGCCTGCCCGGCATCGTGCGCGACCGTCTCGATCCCCTCGCCGTGCGCGGGCTGCGCGCGGGCGCGCTCGGCCTCGCCGCGCTGGTGCTCGGCGGCGCGCTCGTGTTCGCACTCGCCACCGCGCTTTCGGCGTCCACAGTGGACAAGCTGTTCGCGCCGGGTGCCGGGAGCAGCTTCGGTCTCTTCCTGCTCTCGCTGCTCTACCTGCCCAACGCGGTCGTGGCCGCGCTGTCGTTCATGACCGGGCCGGGATTCTCCATCGGCACGGCTTCGGCGGGCATCTTCGGCTCCTCCGGCGGGCCCGTGCCGGGCCTGCCGCTGCTCGGTGGCGTGCCCGAGCACCACGCGGCCTGGTGGTCCGTGCTGCTCGTCCTGCCCGCGCTCGCCGGTGGGCTCGTCGGCTGGTCGGTCCGCCGGATCGACGAGGACCCCGCGGCACGCGTGCGCACCGTCGCCATCGCGGGCGCGCTGGTCGGCTTCGGCTGCGTCGTGCTCGGCACGCTTGCCGGCGGCCGGCTCGCCGACGGGCCGTTCGACCCGGTGAGCATCCCGGTCGGCGTGGCCTCGATCGTGGCCTTCTGCTGGATCGTCATCCCCGGTGGCTTCGTGACCTTCTTCGCCGGGGCGCACGCCCCGGCCCGGCCGCCCGCGGAGCTCGATGAGGACCTGCCCGACATCGACACTGCCGACACTGCCGACACCGACGAGGCCGCTGACGCGGAAGAGTCCGGGGAGGACGAAGCGTCCGAAGAGGACGGTGACGAGGCCGACGACCTCGACGCCGAGGAGGCCGACAGCGACGCCGAGGAGGCCGACAGCGACGCCGAGGAGGCCGACAGCGACGCCGAGGAGGCCGACAGCGACGCCGAGGAGGCCGACAGCGACGCCGACGGAGCGAATGGACCGTTCGCACCGCCCGAAGGCCCCCTACCCGACACCCTAGAGGTGGGGGACGACGAAAACGGGGTGGACGGCGGGGTAGCTCGGGCGGAGATCGAGTACGACGCCGAGTACGACGAGGAATTCGACGCCGAGGCCGAAGCGGAACTCGGGCTCGAGTTGCCCGAGGACATCGTCGTGGACAAGGGCCTGGACCAGCCCGAGGAAGAGCCCGCGCCGAGGGCGGAGGAGCCGGGGCCTGTGACGGAGTCCACCGAGGGGTCCGGCGACGACACGTCCCCGGGAGCCGACCGTTAGGGTTGACGCGACCTGCTGAAGCGCCGTGCGCCCGGGGCGCATCGCCGAGCAAGGAGCCCGTTCTGGCCAGCCGCTTGGACCTGCCCACTCCGGTGAAGATCGTCGTGCTCGCCTCCGGATCGGGCACGCTGCTGCAAGCGCTGCTGGACGCCGCCGGCCGGTCCGGCTATCCCGCCAAGATCGTCGCCGTCGGCGCCGACCGTCTCGGCATCGAGGCGCTGGCCAGGGCCGAGCGTGCGGGCGTCCCGTCGTTCACCGTGCGGGTCGCCGACCATCCCGACCGCGCCGCGTGGGACAAGGCGCTGACCGAGGCCACCGCCGCCTACCAGCCCGACCTGGTCGTCTCGGCCGGGTTCATGAAGATCCTCGGCGGCGAGTTCCTCGGCCGTTTCGCGGTGGTGAACACGCACCCGGCGCTGCTGCCGTCCTTTCCCGGGATGCACGCGGTGCGCGACGCGCTCGCCGCCGGCGTCCGCGTCACCGGGTCGACCGTGCACTTCGCGGACGCCGGGGTGGACACGGGGCCGATCATCGCGCAGGAGGCGGTGACCGTGGAGCCCGGCGACGACGAAGACGTCCTGCACGAGCGGATCAAGGCCGTGGAACGCAGGCTCCTGGTGGAAACAATCGAGCGGCTGGGCCGTGGTGGCTGCACTATCGACGGACGAAAGGTGACTTTTCGTGAGCACTGACCAAGGACGGCGCCCCATCCGCCGGGCACTGATCGGCGTCTCGGACAAGGCCGGCCTGCTCGAGCTCGCCACCGGGCTGCACGCGGCGGGCGTGGAGATCGTGTCGACCGGCGGCACCGCCAAGGTCATCGCGAACGCCGGCGTCCCGGTCACCCCGGTCGAGCAGGTCACCGGCTTCCCCGAGTCGCTCGACGGCCGGGTCAAGACGCTCCACCCGCGCGTGCACGCCGGGCTGCTCGCCGACCAGGACAACGCCGACCACGTCGACCAGCTGCGCAAGCTCGAGATCGCGCCGTTCGACCTGCTCGTGGTCAACCTGTACCCGTTCACCCAGACGGTCGCCTCCGGCGCGAGCCCCGAGGACTGCGTCGAGAACATCGACATCGGCGGCCCGGCCATGGTGCGCGCCGCCGCGAAGAACCACGGCAGCGTCGCGGTCGTCGTCGACCCGGCCCGCTACGAATGGGTCTTGGAGCGCGTCGCCGAAGGCGGCTTCGACCTCAACGACCGCAAGCGGCTCGCCGCGCAGGCCTACGCGCACACCGCCGCGTACGACACGGCCGTCGCGTCCTGGTTCGCCAACGTCTACGCACCGGCGGACGACTCCGGCTTCCCCGACTTCACCGGCGCGACCTGGGAACGCGCGGACGTCCTGCGCTACGGCGAGAACCCGCACCAGAAGGCCGCGCTCTACCGGCACCACCGGCCCGGCCTCGCGCACGCCGAGCAGCTGCACGGCAAGGCCATGTCGTACAACAACTACGTCGACACCGACGCCGCGCGCCGCGCCGCCTTCGACTTCGCCGAGCCCGCCGTCGCGATCATCAAGCACGCCAACCCGTGCGGCATCGCGGTCGGCGTCGACGTCGCCGAGGCCCACCGCAAGGCCCACGCGTGCGACCCGGTTTCCGCGTACGGCGGCGTCATCGCCACGAACCGGCCGGTCAGCCGCGAGGCCGCCGAGCAGATCGCCGAGGTGTTCACCGAGGTCGTGCTCGCCCCGAGCTTCGAGCCCGAGGCGCTGGAAATCCTGCAGCGCAAGAAGAACGTACGGCTGCTGCAGCTACCGGTGATCGAGAACCCGGACCCGATCGAGTTCCGGCCGATCTCCGGCGGCCTGCTGGTGCAGACCGTCGACGCGATCGACGCGCCCGGCGACTCACCGGCGAACTGGCAGCTCGCCACCGGCGCGCCCGCCGACGAGCAGACCCTGGCGGACCTGGAGTTCGCGTGGCGCTCGCTGCGCGCGGTGAAGTCCAACGCGATCCTGCTCGCGCACGACCGCGCCACGGTCGGCGTCGGGATGGGCCAGGTCAACCGCGTCGACTCCTCGCGGCTCGCGGTGTCGCGGGCGGGGGACCGGGCCAAGGGCTCGGTCGGCGCGTCCGACGCGTTCTTCCCGTTCCCGGACGGCCTCGAAGTGCTCATCGAGGCGGGCGTCCGCGCGGTGGTGCAGCCCGGCGGGTCGATCCGCGACCCCGAGGTCATCGCCGCCGCCGAGGCCGCCGGCATCACCCTCTACCTCACCGGCACCCGCCACTTCGCCCACTGAGCCAGCGGGCCATGGCCATGCCGCCGGGGGGGGGGGTGATGCCCCGGTGGGCACAGCCCCCTCGCGCACCGCGGAGCCGCCGGTCGGCGGACAGCGGATCCACCAAGTATATCA
>NZ_JBHYIQ010000087.1:0-2416 GCF_042739895.1 Amycolatopsis sp. NPDC059021 | reverse complement strand
GGCTAAACGCACTTCGCGCGGGCCGGGTCAGGAGCCGGGGACAGCCTGGGCCTTCGCGTTGCGGCGGACGCTCGACCACGCCTTGTCGTTGCACAGCCGGCAGCTCGACGCCGGGCCGAAGAACACCGGCCTCGCCTGTTCGTCGCCCATCAGCCAGAACCGGAACCACGCGGTGATCGCGCCGCGGAAGCCACCGCCGTCGCCTACCGGGGTGAAGTGCGTGGCACCCGCCAGTTCGCCGTAGATCGCCGGGATCTGCGTCGCCTGGTTGTACCGCGGGATCACCAGCAGCGGCGGCGAGACGATGATGTCGGCCTGGCCGCCGAGGATGAACATCGGGCTGTGCAGCGCGCCGATGCTGCCCTGCGGGCCCGGCTCGATCGGGATCGTCGTCGAGATCCGCGCGTCGGCGCCCGCCGCGATCGCCCCGCCACCGCCCTGCGAATGCCCGGTCGCGCCGATGTGCGCGGTGTCGATCTTCCGGTAGTACTCGCTGCCCGCGCGGCCGTTCTCCGCGATGAGCGCGTCGGCGCCGTCGAGCATCTCCCGCCCCGACCCGGAGTTCGTCGTGTTCGCCGCGGCGACGACGAACCCGTGCGACGCCAGATGCCGCAGCAGCCCGGCGTAGATCGGCGGCGTCGCGCCGGTGCCGTTGCCCCACACGATCACCGGATGCTTCAAACCGTTCTCGCCGAGCGCAGTGGGCCGGTACACGGTGTGGGCCGCGTCCAATGCTTCGGTCGTGACCGGGAACGGACCCGGATCGGCCCAATGACCGTCGACCGGGGGAAACCCGGTCTCCGAGCCGGACGCGGCCGGAGCCGTGAGCAGCCCGGCCACGGTGACGATCGCGAGAAGCCCGGACCACCACCGGACCCGGCGAAGCTTGCCTGCCATGCCATCACTCCTTTGTGACGCGGATGCGGACCAGCCCATGATCGCGCGGTGACCGGCTCGTCACCGTTGGGAACCGGCTCAACGATCTCCCAGGACGGTCGTGACGGAGCACAGCGGCCGGACTTGATCGAATTCGGGTACCGTCGGTGACATGCGTTGACGCCTGCCCGGCAGCCGGGCACCCCCAGCACTCCTTCGTGCCACCACCGAATCGGAAATCACGAAGGAGAACCCATGAACACGTCGATGCCCATCGACGTCCCCCAAGCACTGGCCGCTATCCACGGCAAGGACGACAGCGGCCGCGCCTGGCTCGCCGCGCTGCCCCGCCAGGCGGAAGAATTCCTCGAACGCTGGGCGCTGCGCCCGGACGGCCCTGCCGCACACGGCATGGCCTCGCTCGTCCTGCCGGTGACCCGCGCCGACGGCGTCCGTGCCGTGCTCAAGCTCCAGCAGGCCAGCGAGGAGAACGCGGGCGCACCGCTGGGCCTGCGGACCTGGAACGGCGACGGCATCGTCCGGCTGCTCGACCACGACCACGACACCGGCGTCATGCTGCTGGAGCGGCTCGACGAGACCCGGCCGCTGTCTTCGGTGTCCGACGACGGCGACGCCATCCGGATCCTGGCGGACCTGCTGGCCCGGCTCGTCGCCGTGCCCGCGCCGGACGGCCTGCGGCAGCTCGCCGACGTCGCCGCCGCCATGCTGGAGCAGACACCGCAAGCGATTCCGGCGTTGCGTGACCCGGATGAGCGGAGCCTGGTGCGGAGGTGTGCGTCCGCCGTGGCCGAGCTGCTCGGCGAACCGGGCGACCGCCTGCTGCACTGGGATCTGCACTACGACAACATCCTTGCCGGACACCGGGAACCATGGCTGGCCATCGACCCCGAGCCACTCGCCGGCGACCCCGGTTTCGACCTGCTGCCCGCGCTGGACAACCGCTGGGACGAGGTAGTCGCGACCGGGGACGCGCCCCGCGCGGTACTCCGCCGTTTCGACCTGCTGACCGAGACGCTGGACCTCGACCGGCGACGGGCCACCGGCTGGACGCTCGGACGCGTGCTGCAGAACGCGTTGTGGGACATCGAAGACGGCAAGACCGCGTTGGAACCGGCGCAGATCCTCATCGCGGAAACCTTGCTGCATAAGCGAAAGGTGTGATCGTCAGGCAGCCTCGTCGAGCATCGTGAGCACCTCCTCGGTGGACCGGACGTCACCGAACGACCGGTAGATGGTGTGGAGCGTGGCGTTGTGCTCCTCGTCGCGCGCGGCTGCGTTGGCGTCCGCGACCATGACGACCCGCAGGCCGAGGGCGCTCGCGTCGCGAGCCGAGGATTCACAGCACACGTTGGTGACGGTGCCGGTGATCAGCACGGTGTCGATTCCGCGCTGCGCCAGCGAATCCGGTAACGAGCACCGGCCGGGGAAGAACGCGCTCGCCGCGGACTTCTCGGCCAGTACGTCGCTCTCGTGCACCCGGAAACCCGGCCAGAGCCGTGTCGCGGGCGGGCCCGTGCCG